>USNU01000011.1 GCA_900556095.1 uncultured Bacteroidales bacterium
TTGACCGCTTCACTATCCACAACTTGGAACTCCTCGGCGGGCAGACGGCAGAGAGCAAGACGCTATACGATGTACTCGACCATACTATCTCGCCGATGGGCGGACGACTGCTACATCGCTGGATGGCACTCCCGCTGAAAGATGTGCGCCCGATACGCAACCGCCAGTCGGTGGTGGAGTATTTCTTCCGCCACCCCGAGACACGCGATTTGCTGCGGGAGCAGATTGAGCAGATTCAGGATATGGAACGTATTGTGAGCAAGGTCTCCACAGGGCGTATCGGTCCGCGCGAGATGGTGCAACTCGCCACTGCCTTGCGGGCATTGGTGTCGATTCGCGAGGTCTGCCTCGGTGCGGAAGACAACTCGTATCTGCATTTGCTGGGCGAGCAGATAGACCTCTGCAGCGAAATGCGCGAGCGTATCGAGAAGCAGATTCTGCCTAATCCGCCGGCAGTGCAGGGGCGTCCGAACATCATTGCCAACGGCGTGGACAGCGAATTGGACTCGCTGCGCGATATACACAACAATGGCAAAGAATACCTGCTCCGTATCCAGCAACGCGAGGCGGAACAGACGGGTATCCAGAGTCTGAAGATAGGCTACAACAATGTCTTCGGCTACTATCTTGAGGTGCGCAACACCTACAAGGAGCAAGTGCCGGAGAACTGGATTCGCAAGCAGACCCTCGTCAATGCCGAGCGATATATCACCCCCGAACTCAAAGAATATGAGGAGACTATCCTGTCGGCGGAGGAAAAGATACAAATCATCGAGAACCGACTCTATACAGAGTTGATGCTTGCGCTGAGCCAGTTTGTGCCGGAGATGCAAATTGATGCCAATGTGGTGGCGCAACTCGACTGCCTGCTCAGTTTTGCCACCGCGGCTGCCGAGAACAAATATATCTGCCCCGATGTGAACGACAGTTTGGTGATTGATATTCGACAAGGTCGCCATCCTGTGATTGAGCAACAACTGCCTGTGGGCGAGGAGTATGTGGCAAATGATGTGCTTTTGGACAACAACGGACAGCAGATTATCATCATCACGGGTCCGAACATGGCAGGTAAGTCGGCACTCTTGCGTCAGACTGCGCTGATTGTTCTGATGGCACAGATGGGTAGTTTCGTGCCTGCAGAGAGCGCGTCAATCGGTGTGGTGGACAAGATTTTCACCCGCGTGGGTGCCAGCGACAATATCTCGTTGGGCGAGAGTACGTTTATGGTGGAGATGAACGAAGCAGCAAGTATCCTCAACAACCTCAGCGAACGCAGTTTGGTTCTGTTCGACGAACTCGGACGAGGCACCAGTACCTACGACGGTATCAGTATCGCGTGGGCGATTGTGGAGTATATCCATGAGCAGCGCGGGCATGCCAAGACCCTTTTTGCCACCCACTACCACGAACTGAACGAGATGGAACAATCGTTCTCGCGCATACGCAACTATAATGTGTCGGTACGCGAGGTGAACGGCAAGGTTATCTTCCTGCGCAAGTTGGTACGCGGCGGGTCGGAGCACAGTTTTGGTATTCACGTGGCTAAGTTGGCAGGTATGCCGGAGAGTATAGTTGTCCGTGCCGATGAGATTCTGCATGAGTTGGAAGGCAATGGCAATGCTGTGGCAGGCGGTGCTTCGCCACTCTCCGAAGGCGACAAACTGCGTCAGAACGTGAAGAAAGTGGGTGGAGGCAAGGCGACACTCAACGCTCCGGAGGGTATGCAACTGAGTTTCTTCCAACTCGATGACCCTGTCTTGGAGCAGATACGCGATGAACTCACACGCCTGGATATCAACAGCCTTACCCCGCTCGAAGCACTCAACAAACTGAACGACATCAAGACCCTTGTGGGAGGAAAATAAAGGAAGCATTACGTCGGCTCTTTTTGCCGTCTTTTGGGCGTAATTGATTGCTATTTGATGGTACGCGAATCGGGCGAATTAACCCGCGACAGACCCGCGACAGAAAGACAAGATTACTATTGTTCTGTATAGTTTTTGTAGGAAAGAAAAGCAGTGAGAAATAGGAAACAATATGTGCGTAAAGCGATAGCGTGTATGCTGTCGGTGCTATTCTGTGTGTACTACACGGATATTACCATGTTTACCCACGCGCATATTGTGAATGACACCTATATTGTCCATTCGCATTTCCATGCTTCCACACACCACAGTACGCCCGACGGTACCCACTCCACGCAACAGATTCATTTCATTCAATTCCACCAAAGCGAATTTTTGCTGTTCTTGGGCGGGTTGTTGGCAGTTGCTGCTTTGATTCGTCCGTTGTTGTACAATGTGCTGTCGGCTTGTATCACGCCTCGCGCTCTGTGTCCGATTCGGACGTTTTCTCTCCGCGCACCGCCGGTTTATTAGTGTATCTCTATAAGCAACCATTGCCGTCGGCAACCGTATAACTCACAGATTTACAAACTAATAAATCATTTTTATGCAACATATTTGTCCAAGCATGCTCGGATTATGCTTGTTTTTGACGGCTTGTCATAGCGCGTCCGATTCTCTTGAATCCGTATCAGTCGTTCATCGTGGCGACACTATTATTGTTCCTTCCGCTTCGCCCGTGCGCGCAAGCATTTCTATAGAAAATATATCCCTAAGCGATTTCTCCTCCTCTTTTTCGACAGTAGGCACCGTGCGTGCAGAGGCAGGCAGATTAGCCGAAGTGGCTGTTCCGATGGACGGTCGCACAGGTATGTGTTATGTTCGTCCGGGTACGAAAGTGCGTGCCGGACAACCTCTGTTTGCGTTCTACTCGGCTGAGTTTGCCGACATTGTCAGAGCATGGTTTGAGGCTCGCTCTAACAACGACCTTGCCACACGCAACCTTGCCCGGAAAGAATCTCTCCGCCACGACGGTATCATTTCTGCGCGAGAGTTGGAGGAAGCCCGCAACGAGGCGGAACTGGCACGTCGCGAACTGAGCCAAGCACAACAATCGCTCTCGGTTCTCGGCGTAGATACCACCCAACTAAAGAACGATGGCGAACTGAGTATCATTGCGCCTATCACGGGCGAGGTGATGCGTTGTGAGGTTACCAACGGGCAGTTTGTCCGCTCCGACGAGGCTTCGCTCATCACTATTGCCGACCTGAGCCGAGTGTGGGTAACCGCGCAAATCAAAGAGCAATATATCCGTTCTATCCATGCCGACGACCATGTAACGGTTTATGCCGATGCCTATCCCGATTGTGCTTTCGAGGGGCAAATTGTCTATGTGGGCGGATTGGTGGACGAGACCACCCGCGCGATAGATGTTACTATCCAAGTGGCTAATCCCAACCACGCGCTCAAGCCCGGTATGTATGTCCGCACAGAGTTTTCAGCACAGGCTACACCCGCCATCGTCATTCCTTCCACGGCAGTGATGCAGGGTACGGAACCATATATATATGTCGCCCTTAATGATTCGACTTTCGTGCCGCAAACGGTTGCTATTCAGTCGGTTAACTCGAAGCAGGTGCGAGTAGTCAGCGGTCTGACGCCCGCCGAGAGTATTATCACACAAGGTGGAATCTATTTAGCGCAGTAAGGGTATGACGAAACGTTTTCTTGATTGGGTGGTAGGCCATCGTTGGCTTGTCATCTCGTTATTTTGCATTATCACTTTCTTGGGATTATATTCGTGGCGTCAGTTGCCTATCGATGCCTATCCCGACATTGCCGATGTAACCGTTCAGGTGGTAACCCAAGTGCCCGGATTGGCAGCAGAGGAGATAGAGCAACAGATAACCATTCCTTTGGAGCGGGCACTCAACGGAACGCCCAACCTGAGTATTATGCGCTCAAAGAACACCTTTGGCCTGTCGATTATCATACTCGTCTTCGAGGACGGAACCGACGACTATTGGGCGCGCCAACGGGTTACGGAGCGTATTGCGGCAGTGGATTTGCCATATAATGCCGAGCCCGAACTCAACCCGCTCACCTCTCCTACGGGTGAGATATACCGATATATCTTAGTGTCCGACGGCAACACGGATTTGCGGGCACTGACCGACCTCAACAAGTGGGTCATCATCCCGCGCCTGAGGCAGATACAGGGTGTAGCCGATGTGAGCAACTACGGAGGTATCACCACACAATATCAGGTAGAATTGGACCCTGAGCGTATGCAACGCTATGGCGTGTCGCTCACCGAGATAGAAGAAGCCATCCAAGCGAACAACTCCAACGCCGGCGGGTCGATGTTAGACCGTGGCGAACTGAGTTATGTGGTGCGCTCGGTGGGGCTTATCCACGACCTGAACGAAATGCGCGATATAGTGGTCAGAACCGACAACGGACACCCTATCTACCTGCGCGATTTGGGCGAGGTAAAATATGGCAACTTAGAGCGCAAAGGGGCGTTGGGCTATGACGACGACACGATTCATCAGACCGACGGCGTGCAGGGTATCGTGCAGATGTTGCGCTACCAGAATCCGTCTGCCGTCTTGGAACAGGTGCATGCCGCTGTGGACGAACTCAATACGCAGGGGGCATTGCCACACGGGGTACAGATTAAGCCCGTGATGGACAGAACCCACTTGGTGAATACCACTTTGCAGACCGTCTCGCACACGTTGCTGTTCGGTATGTTGCTTGTCATCGCCGTGCTAATCTGTTTCTTGGGCAGTCCTCGCGCTGCACTTCTCGTGGCGATTGCCATTCCTATATCGTTGCTTGTGGCGTTTATCCTGATGCACTTCACCGATGTACCCGCCAACCTGCTTTCGCTCGGAGCCATCGACTTCGGTATCCTTGTGGACGGGTCTATCGTGATGATGGAAACGATTATCCGCCTGCGTGAGGACCGACCGACGGAGATGCTCAAACGCGAGACGGCAGTGGAACGTATGGCGGCAGTGGCTAAACCTATCTTTTTCGCCACCCTGATTATCATCATCGCCTATATGCCCCTGTTTGCTTTCCAACGCATTGAGCGCAAACTATTTACGCCTATGGCGTTCACAGTGGGGTATGCCCTTATCGGCGCGATGCTCACTTCGTTGGTGCTAATTCCCGCTATTGCCTATGCGCTCTATCGCAAGCCCCGAAAGATTTACCACAACAAAGTGTTGGAGCGTCTCACGATGGCATACCATCGTCATACCGATTGGCTTCTCACCCACCCGCGCAAACTCTTTGCGCCCATCGTAGCCATCCTGCTTATCGTGGTGGGATTGGGTTTTGGTGTCGGCAAGGATTTCCTGCCAGAGTTGGACGAAGGGGGGATATGGATACAGGTGCAGACGCCTTATGGTATCTCATTGCAACGCTCGCAACAGTTTGCCGATACCCTGCGCGTACGCCTCAAACAGTTCGACGAGGTAACCTATGTAATGACCCAAGTGGGACGTGATGACGAGGGGGCGGAAGCGTTCACATCGTCGCATATCGAGGTATGTGTGGGGCTAAAACCATATAACCAATGGAAATGGGGGCGAAAGAAATCGGACCTTATTGCCGATATGGAAGCAATGATTGCCACTATGCCGGGCTATCAGGTGGGATTCTCACAACCTATCATCGACATGGTGATGGACCAGATAGCAGGTTCGCACTCCGACTTGGCGGTGAAAATCTACGGTGAAGACCAAGACGAAGCACGCCGTATCGCCGAGGAGGTGGTAGAGCGTATCAAAACCATTCCCGGCGCGTCCGATGTAGTCATCGACCAGGAACCGCCACTCCCCCAACTACAGATTGCTATCGACCGCGAGCGAGTGGCGCGCTACGGGCTTAATGTGGCAGATGTGAGCCAACTCATCGAAGTGGCTATCGGAGGTAGGGCTGTGAGCGAGGTATATGTCGATGGGCGAACCTACGATGTTACTTGTCGCTACCGTCCTGAAGTGCGCGAAACACCAGAACAGATTGGTTCTCTGCTGCTTACGTCGACTACAGGCGCACAGATTCCCCTTTCGCAAGTAGCCTCTATACGTACCACGCTGGGGGCTTCCACCCTCACACGCGAGATGAACCACCGACACCTTACTGTGCGTATCAACCTCCGCGGACGAGACCTGACTTCTTTCCTCAACGAGGCAAAACCTATCGTTGCTGCGATTCCTATGGACCATCAGAAATACTCCATTCGTTGGGACGGGCAGTTTGAAAATCAACGCCGTGCATATATGCGTCTTGCTGTGGTGATTCCGTTTGTTTTGGCGATAATGTTCTTGCTGATGTTTGCCGTCTTCGGTCGATTCCGTCAGGCGGGATTGCTTATCGGTCTGCTACCGCTCTCGCTGTTGGGAGGTCTGGCAGCGTTGGTTATACGGGGTATGTCGTTTAATGTCTCGTCGGCAGTGGGATTCATTGCCCTTTTCGGACTCACCATTCAGAATGGCGTCATCATGCTGTCGCATATCAACGACTTGCGCAAACGGGGGCTTACCCTGGGCAGGGCTGTGCGAACAGGGGCTGCTGACCGATTACGCCCCGTGCTGATGACTGCTTCGGTGGCAATCATCGGACTTTTCCCCGCCTCGTTGGCAACAGGAATAGGTTCCGACGTACAGCGTCCGTTGGCTACCGTGATTGTCTATGGATTGCTTTGTTCCACTATTATCACCCTCTATGTTCTGCCCGCTTTCTATTATCTCATCGAGCGTCATGCGCTCATCAAAAACAAACACAAATATGAAACGATTGACGATTAACATGATGATAATCACTGCCTTATGCTGTAGTGCAAAGGCATCGGTCTTGCCCGATTACGAGACATTCCTCCAAAAAGTAGCCTCGCAGAACACAGCCTATCTCGCCGAGAAATATGCTATCGATATAGCCTTGGCGGGAGAGCAGGCTGCGCGGGTGTTTCGCGACCCAGAACTGAGTTTTTCATACGGAAACAACCAAGATTGGAACTTGCAGATGGGGCAGACATTCGATGTCGGATTGACCTACACCATCCCTCTCGGTGGCGAAAGGGCAGCCAATATCGGCGCGGCAAAAGCAGAGGTGGAAGTTACGCGCGCTGCAGTGGCAGACTATCTCAGAAACCTCCGGCAACAGGCAGCAGAGATGTATGCAATGGCGTGGTTGGCTATACAATCCGAACAAGTGTACCATACCACCTACCTGATTATGAGCGAAATAGCATGGGGCGACAGTTTGCGTCTGGCGGTGGGCGATACCGACAAGGCGACCGCTATGCAATCTCAAGTGGAGGCGAATCTATGCTACCACCAATGGCAGAACGCCTTGGTGGAAAAGCAGAACGCCCTGGCAGACCTGTCCCTAATCAGCGGTGAGACGCTCACAGGTATCGCTGACAGTATCTTGCCCATCGTACCTCTCCCCACTGCCTCGCTCGAGGAACTCCAACAACGCGCGCTCACCAACCGCGCTGACCTGATACGCGCACTCGCAGAGAAGACACTCACACAGCAGCAACTGCGCGTCATCAAGGCGGGGCAACACCTCGAACTCACCCTCGAAGCAGGCTACACCCATGCCATGCAGGTCAACAACGAGGAAGCACCAGCACCTCCTTTTGACGGTTTCTCCGTCGGGTTCAGTCTTCCCCTCAAGTTCTCCTCCGCCAACAAAGGTACCGTGCGGCAGGCAAAAGAACAGGTGAAGCAAGCCGAAATGAACGTTCAAGCCTTGCAGCAGCAGATTCTCACCGAGGTCCAACAAGCCTACTGCGCCTATGCTGCCAAGTCCCGACTGATGACAACGTTCACCCGCACGCTCGCAGACGCTGCACAAGTGTTGCACCAACGCAAACGGGGCTATCACAAAGGCGACACCTCCCTCCTCGAACTCATTGCCGCGCGAACTGCCTACAACGAACTCTACCAAACCTATCTCACCGACATCGCCGACGCTTTCATCGCACAAGCAACGCTCGCCACGGCTATCGGCGAATGACATTGGCACAAGTCGCATTTTTTGCGTAATTTTGCAAACCAAATATGTTATACTATGCAAAACTTTGATTACCAAACACCCACGCGTCTCATTTTCGGGCGCGGAGTGGTCGATGAGAAATTGCCACGCGTTATGGCACAGTTCGGAAAACGAATCCTGCTCACCTACGGCGGCGGAAGTATCAAACGTTCAGGGCTTTACGACAGGATATATGCCCTCTTGCCCGATGCCGAGATAACCGAGTTGCCGGGTATTGAACCCAACCCTAAGTACTCCACAAGCGTGGTGGAGGGAGTGCGACTATGCAAGGAGAAACATATCGATGTCATTCTGAGTGTCGGCGGAGGTTCCGTCTTAGACTGCTCCAAAGCCATCGCTGCGGGCGCAAAGTACGACGGTGAAACGTGGGACCTTATCACCCGCAAAGTGAAGACATTGGCTGCACTCCCCCTCGTAGATATCATCACCCTCGCCGCCACAGGAAGCGAATACGACTGCGGAGGGGTCATCTCACGCCCCGAAACACACGACAAAATCGGCTACCTCGCACCTACCAATTTCCCCGCAGTCAGTTTCATAGACCCCACCTATACCTTCACCGTGCCCCCTATGCACACCTTGGCGGGCGTGGCGGATTGTATCAGCCATATTATGGAGCAGTATTTCTGCGCCGACCACATCGATATGAACGACGCATTTATGGAGGGAGCGGTACGGTCGCTTTGTAAGAATGTGCGTGTCGTGCTACAGAACCCGGAGGATTACAACGCGCGCGCGGAGATATTCTACGCCTGCACATTGGGCTGCAATGGTATATATGCCTTGGGGAACAGCGAGAGCGGATGGCCGTTGCATGCCATCGAACACGCGCTGTCGGGCTTCTACGACATCACACACGGCATAGGCCTCGCCATCGTTGCTCCACGTTGGATGATGTATATACTCACCCATACCACCGGCGACCTCCACGCGCAAGTGGTCGAACGCATCACTTCCTTCGGAAACCATATATGGCACACCGATACCCCCGAAGCGGCAATACACGCGTTATATGATTGCTACCACGAATTAGGTATCCCTATGACGCTACCGCAAGTGGGCATCGACGCATCCCGCCTACCCAAAATAGCACAACATATTGCCCTCAACGAAGGCCTTGATTCCGCATGGGTCCCCCTCCAAGAAAACGATATCCTAACTATCCTAACCGATTGCCTCCAAGAAATGTAACCTATCTTATCTTTTTGTATAATGTGTGTTCGAGAGCCAGGTGGATGTCGGGTGGATGGCAGGTGGATAAGGGGTGATTAAGCAAATCCGACCTTATATCGAACTCGCATTAGATTCAGAAAATTAATAATGAGAAGAGAGCAGAACGGGGTATAGTTCTGCTCTCTTCTCTCATAATTTCCCCCAAAAAGTCAAGGGTTCAATTATATGGAAAATTATACGTTCTAAAAAACTACCGCAACGTTGCACCAAACTTGCTCTCAAACGCCTTTTGCAGACGCTCCATAATCGTCTCTATCTGCTTGTCCTTCAATGTATTCTCAGGATCCTGCAAGATAAACGACAACGCATACGATTTCTTGCCCGCGGGCAGGTTCTTGCCCTCGTACACATCAAACAGATATACATTCTTGAGCAGTTTTTTCTCCGTCTCATAAGCAGCCCGCGCGAGATCGGCAAACTCCACTTCCTTATCCACCAACAACGCCAAATCGCGTTTTACTTCAGGGAACTTCGGCAAATCGCTTATCACAGGCTTATATTGCTTGTTCTGCCTTAAAAGTTGCTGCCAATATAAATCTGCATAATACACCGTCTCGTCAATATCAAACTGCTTGCATACTTTCTTATCCACCACACCCAATCTGCCTAACTCCTTGCCGTTCTGCGCCTTAACAATTAACCCGTCGGCGAACAACTCATTCGAGAACGGCTCCATTGTGCAATGTGCGACATCCACCCCCATACGGGTCAGCACACCGTTTACGTATGCATGGAGCATATAGAACGTGGTTTTCTCGCCCTTGTTGATCCACGATTGTTGCGTCTTGTTACCTGTCAGCCACAATGCCAAATGCGGTTCTTCGGAATACTCCACAAGAGCATTCTCGGGATTATGGTTGCGTGCGGCGGGGTTTGCATGGTAATGATAACAGTTGCCAAACTCATAGAATTTCAAATCGGCATTCTTGCGGTTGACATTTCGCTGAATACTCTCCAAACCACCAAACAGCAGTATCTGGCGCATGACACCGAGGTCCTGACTCAACGGATTCTTTATTTTCACACACTCACTCAGCGGATAAGTTTGCAATAGTTCGTAGTACGACACCTTAGTCAGCGAATTATTCAATATCTCGTAGAAGCCCTGTGCGGTCAGTTGCTCCGAGATACGGGTCTGCAACTTCTGCGGATTGGGTTTCGGACTATAACTGAGATTTGTGTTCACTTTCTCCGGGAACTCCACATTATTGTATCCATAGATACGCAGAATATCCTCCACCACGTCGCATTCGCGCTGTACATCCACACGATAGCGAGGTACCGTGATATGCCAATCGTTGGGCTCTTTGCCAACGATCTCCATCTCCAGACCGCGAAGAATGGTCTCTATCGTTTGTTCGCCTATAGCCTTGCCAATCAGCATATTTACACGCGGGATATTCAGCGTTACGGAGAATGGCTCAAAACAGGTTTGCCCGTTGTCGCTCACCTCCATCGCCACCTCTCCGCCTGCAACTTCTTGTATAAGCAAGGCGCAGCGTTTCAGTATATACAGGGTGTTGTTAGGGTCGCAACCACGCTCATAGCGGAATGATGCATCGGTCTGCAACTGGTGGCGACGCGAGGTCTTACGGATACAAACAGGATTAAAATATGCACTCTCGAGGAATACGTTTTTCGTCTCATCGCTGATACCCGAGTTCAGTCCGCCGAACACCCCCGCTATCGTCATCGGTTCCTCGGCATTGCAGATCATCAGATCGGCTGCCGAAAGAGTGCGTTCTATGCCGTCCAACGTGGTAAATTTCTCGCCTTCGTGCGCCTTACGTACAATCACATGATGTCCTTTTATTTTGTCCGCATCAAATGAGTGAAGTGCCTGCCCCGTCTCATGCAACACAAAATTCGTTACGTCCACAACGTTGTTTATCGGACGCAAGCCGATAGTGGTCAGGGATTTCTTAAGCCAATCCGGCGACTCGTGAATACTCACCCCTTGTATGCTCACCCCCGTATAGCGAGGGCAATCCTCTGTATCTTCAATCGTAATTTCGATAGGCAGGTCGTGGTTCTGTACCGCAAAAGCCTCCACGCTCGGGCGTGTCAGTGCAATACTCTGACCATGTGCCAAATAGTAAGCATGGAGGTCGCGTGCTACGCCATAGTGGCTGATAGCGTCCGATCTATTCGGGGTAATGTCCACCTCAATCAGCGTATCGTCCTCCACGTGGTAGTACTCCTTGGCAGGCATACCTACCGGAGTCCCATCGGGCAGAACGATAATACCTGCGTGGTCGCTGCCTATGCCAATCTCGTCTTCCGCACAAAGCATACCGAGCGATTCCTCACCGCGTATCTTACCGCGCTTGATTGTAAAATGTTCATCGCCGTCATATAGCACCGTGCCGATGGTGGCAACCACCACTTTCTGCCCCACAGCCACATTCGGTGCCCCGCAAACGATATGCAGCACATGTCGTCCCTGTTCGTCCGTAACGGCTCCCGGTGCTTCTGCTGCCCCGATGTTCACCTCCGTGATATGCAGGTGGTCGGAATTAGGATGCGGCACACATGTCAGCACCTCGCCAATTACCAATCCCTCCAGGCCGCCTTTGACAGTCTGTACTTTCTCTACCGTTCCAACTTCCAAACCGATGGAAGTCAGTATCTTCGCCACCGTCTCCGCATCATCTGTCAAAGCGATGTAGCGTTTGAGCCAATTATACGATATATTCATAGTGCAATCTTTATTAATAGTCCCTTTCAGCCCGCAAAGTTACGAAAATTCTGCGAACTATACAATATATATGCTATAAAACCATCATAACCTCATTTGTCGTTGCCGTAAATGAAGCATGTATTCAGAATGGTTCGGCGTAGGTACACCCCTCACGCCAACGGGAGCAACCGTATCGTGTGTTTCCGCGGACAATAGTGCCATGTCGGCAAACGGGGCATAGCATACCTGCCTTGTTGGCTTTCACCTCGCGCACCACATCGGAGGTCATCGTCTTCAGTTCGTCCAAAAACTGCTGCGCCGTGTATTCGCCACGCTCTATCTCGCGCAGTTTCTTTTCCCACAATCCCGTCAGTTCCGCCGACTTGAGCAAAGGGGATATGATGGTGTGTATCAGGTCGATACCAACTTCGGTCGCCCTGATAGACTTGCCCTGTTTGACGATATATTTGCGCTGGTAGAGTTTCTCAATTATCGCCGCGCGTGTGGAAGGACGACCTATTCCGTTCTCTTTCATTGC
>USNU01000012.1 GCA_900556095.1 uncultured Bacteroidales bacterium
CTGCCATACTTTGTTTCCGCTACATTCCTATTCTTGTTTTCTTTTTACCTTGGAGGGTATGTTATTCCGCCTGCTACCGGTAAAATGCTTAATTTTACGGATAAGTATATAGAACACTTTACGTCTGAGAATGCCCGCAATGTACAAATGGAGGTAGAGCCTGGGACGATACTTTATATTGAGTCATTCCAGAAACGCAGCAATATGGGCTATCGTGCGTCGTTGGAACATTTCGACGGCAAGACCCTAACCTCGCGTATTACTGCCGACCGTATTCGCTATGACTCGGCGTATTGTTGGCACTTGGAAAACTATATCCGCCGTGATTTTGAGGGTATGCGTGAGCAGATGACACGTGGTGCGCGTCTAGATACCATTATTCCGATACAGCCATACGAGTTGTTTATTACTGCTGAAGAAGCGCAGCAGATGACCAATACCGAATTGCGCGACTATATGGAGAAACAGGCTGCACGCGGAGCAGGCAATATACAAGCGTTTGAGACAGAATATCACAAGCGTTGGGCTTCACCTATAGGGGCATTTATTATGACATTATTAGGTGTTACGATGAGTAGTAAGAAAGTGCGTGGTGGTATGGGGAAAAACCTGGGTATCGGTATCGTACTCACGGCGGCGTATATTCTTTTCTCAACGGTCAGTACTACATTTTCCGTCAATGGAGTGATGTCGCCTTTTATGAGCGCTTGGTTGCCTAATTTTATATTCCTTGCCATCGGCATAGTCCTTTATATTCGTGCTCAACGGTAGGGTTGTTGTTCGTTATGTGGTCTTAAGTACGCTAAAATTCGTCAATACAAAAAGAAAGAACGCTATAACTTGCTGATTAACAGCAATGTTATGGCGTTCTTGTGTGATCCATGCAGGATTCAAACCTGCAACCCCCACATCCGTAGTGTGGTACTCTATTCAGTTGAGCTAATGGACCCCTCTCAAAAGAAAAAGCAAGGACTGATACTCAAGCAAAGCACCGATACTTGCTCCTTTTCATCGGTTGAATTTTGGCGGTGCGGACGAGACTCGAACTCGCGACCTACGGCGTGACAGGCCGGTATTCTAACCAACTGAACTACCGCACCATTTCTCTAATGCTTCGTTCAACCGAAAGGCTTTCTTCTCAAAAGCGGGTGCAAAATTACTGCTTTTATTTGACATATGCAAATGTTAGCGTGATTTTTTTGTATTTTTCTGCTTAAACGGGTATTTTACTGCCCTGTGTGCGGCTTTTTGAGTCTGCTTTTGTTGTTTTTTAGTCATATCGGCATTGCGATGTGGGATAGTGAGACAAGTTCTTCCAGTAAGTATTTCGTACCAAACGCAGGAGGCGGTGTAGCGTCCGTATATATAGTTGAGATGGTAGCCGTCTCGGCATAGGGTGTCGCCGAGAGTGTGGCGTGCATTTTGTATGGCGGTGCCGCACGGTATGAGCAATAATGTGGGATGGTTGTGTAAGACGTAGCGGGTACAAGCAAGAATGCTGTCGTTCATGATGGATTGGCTCTGTGCATAGCGCGGGAAAGCGGGGTGGGTGGCTTCTTGTGAGTATGACCATGTCTGAAGCCAACAGAGTTGTGCCTGTGGTTGGTATATGCGCACGCTGTCGATAAGTTGGCTCAGATAGGGTTCGTAACTGCTTTGGATACCGCTGTCGTGGCTGGCTTGTTGAAACGAGATATAGTTCCATTGGCACAAACGCAGTGCTTGACGTAGGGCGTAGGGTTCGTGTATGGTGCGCACTCCGTTCTCTATCAGACGGAAACTATAGGCGGCGGTATCGCTGTCAAGAAACCGGTAGTGTTGCTCTAATGAGCAGCCGCCATAGTAGAGGTTGCCGATGAGTATGGGCTGTCCGGCAGAGGCGCATATCGGTGCGAGTTCTTGCTCTACGGCATCCCATGAAAAACTATTGCCGATACAAAGGATATGCAACGTATCCTGCTTTGCTGCTTTGGCAGCAAAGCAGCAAAGCAGCAAAGCGGTAGTAAGCAGATGTAATGTCTTTCTCATAGTATTCTGTTTATATTCTATCGTGAACAACCCGCGATCAACTCGCGACCAACCCGCTATAATCAACGGAAAGCAAACGCGAACTACACAATATCAATGCACATCCATACGACCGTCCACGGGTGCAACGATGGTGTGTTGCTCTTTGACGGTTTCGAGGTAGAGGTCGCGAATGAGTCGGTCGGATCGCCATATCTCGATGTAATGTGTGAGAGGTGTCATGTGGTCGGTGCCGCCCGATAGATAGTCGCTTGTGGCGACGGTGTAGTAGGCTTCGGTGTCGATGAATTGTCCGTCGATTTGTGCATCAATAAGTTGCTTGTCTTCGGCAGACATCCGCAATCCTGCTACACCCTGTCCGTAGTCCTCGGCAAAGACTTGGCACAACTCAAGGATGTCTTCGCCACGGAGTGTCAGAACAACGAGTTCGTTGTCGAATGGCATGAGTTGGAATACATCCTGGCGGGTGATATTGCCTGCCGCCCATTCGCAGCGCATACCTCCGATATTGACGACTGCCATATCCACCCGTCCTCCAGGGTATAGTTGGCGTGCCTTGGAGAGGAGGGCATCGCTTGCCCAGTTGAGCATAGGGCACTCGGGTGGATAGATCTTCAACGGCTCGGGTGCATAGCCGAGGACGACACTCATTTCGCGTTCCAAGTCGGCTTTAACGGGGGCCAAGGCATTGATATATGCAGTATCCTGAATGGCGTCCAATGACGAGTCCACTGGAATGGCTTCTGTGGAAACAGAGACGACCTGCATTGGCTTTTGGCAGGAGAAAAAGAGCAGTGGCAAGACAGAGAGAAAAAGTAGTTTTTTCATAGTGAAAATGTGTTGATTAGGTTGCAAAGGTACAGAAAAAAAACGGAAACGGCAAATAAATTTGCAGGAACGGGGATTTTGGCGTATCTTTGCGAGAAGGAACGTTAATTTATCATTGAAACATATAATTAGCCATTAATTAAGGAAAATATAGACATATAGCAGTTATGAAACGGAAGATTTTAAGTAGGATAAATGTGCTGTTGGGGACGGTCAGTCTGGCTTTGGCGGGGTGCCATACACAGAAGAGTGCTACGAACAATGAGTATGGTGTGGTAGCGTTGTACGGTGTACAGGTGGAGGATTATCAGCCGGTAGTAGTGGACAATCCGGAGAATGCTGCGCCTGCGGATTCGATAAAAGCCATTCCGCAGACAACGGACTCGGCGAAAGTAAGCGATATGCCGCGCCGCGACCCGCAGATAATGGTGAAATACGGGGTGATGATACCAAGACAATGATCTGTAAATTTGTGAATTAACCAATGGATTTTCGTCTTCGATTAGCATTGAGACTTGAGCAGTTGCGGCGGCGCAACTTGAAAACGCTTCACCCGTTGCAGCAGTTGTTTTGGGAGAGTACATTGCGGTGCAATGTGCATTGCCTGCATTGTGGCAGCGATTGTGTGTCGTCGGTAACGCAACCCGATATGCCCGCCGAGGATTTCCTGCACGTGATAGATACCGAGGTTACGCCGCACGTGGATCCCCATAAGGTGCTGATTATTATCTCTGGCGGCGAACCGCTGATGCGCAAGGACTTGGAGCAGGTGGGGCGTGCGCTCTACGACAGGGGCTATCCGTGGGGAATGGTTACCAACGGATTGGCATTGACGGAAGATCGTTTTCGGGCACTGAGAAACGCGGGATTGCGCTCAATGGCCATCAGTCTGGATGGCTTAAAAGAAGACCATGTATGGCTTAGGCAGCACCCGTTGGCTTTCGACGGAGCGTGCCGGGCGATACGTTTGGCAGCAGGGGAGAAAGACTTGGCATGGGATGTGGTAACGTGTGCGAACCAGCGGAATATAGATCATCTGGGCGAGATACGCGATCTGATATGGAGCCTCGGCGCACGCGATTGGCGCGTGTTCGGTATCGACCCGATGGGACGTGCCGCACAGCACCCCGAACTGATATTGACCGACGGGCAGTTTCGACAGTTGATGGACTTTATTGTATCGGAGCGGGAAGCGGGGCGGCATGTGAGTTACTCGTGCGAGGGGTTCCTCGGGGACTACGAGGGCAAGGTGCGCGACCATTTGTACCAATGTGCGGCGGGATTGTCGATTGCGTCTATTTTGATAGACGGCAGTATATCGGCATGCACGAGTATCCGCGGTAAATACTATCAGGGCAATATCTACAAAGACTCGTTCTGGGACGTATGGGAAAACGGTTTCCAGCAGTACCGCAACCGCGATTGGATGCACAAAGAGGCACCGTGCAAGGACTGCAAAGTGTTCGGGTTCTGCGAGGGAAATGGTATGCACCTGCGCAGGGAAGACGGCAGTTTGATGCTCTGCCATTTGCACCGATTGGAGCAAGGGGAAAAGTGAGTCTGTACATAACTCTCTATCATACAAGCAAAAACCGCCTAATCACATACGAATCACCCACTTTTTCTATAGATTGTCCGTCTTGGGGAAATTGGTTGGGTGGGAAACCGAACTTCTGTTCTTTTCTTGATTTTTGTCAATTCTCCGGCGATGAGAATAAGCAGACTTTGCGTATTCCAAAAAAAAAGCGTACCTTTGCAAGCGTTTTGAGAAACGAATAGTCACTTAAAAAACATAATATCATGGCACTTCCATTTATGTCAGCCGACGAGGCTGCACTTCTTGTCCTCAACGGAGCCGTAGTAGGTATGGGCGGTTTCACCCCTGCCGGTGCCCCGAAAGATGTTCCTACCGCTATTGCTCATCATGCTGAGGCTCTCCACGCCGAGGGCAAACCCTACAAGATTGGCATGTACACCGGTGCTTCGACCGGCGATAGTTGCGACGGTGCTTTGGCACGCGCACACGCGATAGATTTCCGTACCCCTTATCAGGGCAACAAAGACCTGCGCAACGAACTGAACGCGCAGAACGCACACTACTTCGATATGCACTTGAGCGAATTGGCACAGGACCTGCGCTACGGGTTTATGAAACGCCCCGACTTTGCTATCATCGAGGCTTGCTATGTGGACGAAGAGGGCGTTATCGTTCCTACTGCCGGTGTGGGTAATATGCTCACATTCTGCGAGTTGGCACCGAAGATCATTGTTGAACTCAACGAGGCTATGCCTGCTACCATGCGCGGTATGCACGACCTGTATGAGCCTCTCGACCCGCCTCAACGCCGCGAGATTCCGGTTTACAAACCGTCTGACCGTATCGGCACAGACCATATCAAAGTAAATCCGAGCAAGATAGTTGCCGTAGTGAAAACCAATCGTCCGAATGAAGTGGGCAAGTTCTCGCCATTGGACGAGACGACGGCACAGATTGGTGCCAACGTGGCTCTCTTCCTCGAAAACGAGATGAAAGCAGGGCGTATCCCTGAGTCGTTCCTTCCTATTCAGTCGGGCGTGGGAAACATCGCCAATGCCGTATTGGGCGCACTCGGCGAGAACAAACATATTCCGCCCTTTGAGATGTACACCGAGGTGATTCAAGACTCGGTGGTAGGTCTGATGAAGGAGGGACGTATCAAGTTCGCCAGCGGTTGCTCACTGACGATTGGTGCCGACAAACTGCAAGACATCATCGACCATATTGATTTCTTCCGCGATAAGATTGTACTTCGTCCGCAAGAGATAAGCAACAACCCCGAAGTGGCACGTCGTTTAGGACTTATCACTATCAACACTGCCCTTGAGGCCGACATCTACGGAAACATCAACTCGACGCACGTATGCGGCACGAAGATGATGAATGGTATCGGTGGCAGCGGCGACTTCACCCGCAATGCGTATATCAGTATCTACACCACACCTTCGACGGCTAAGGGCGGTTGCATCTCGGCATTTGTTCCTATGGTAAGCCACCTCGACCACAGCGAACACAGTGTGAAAGTGATTATCACAGAGCACGGTATCGCCGATTTGCGCGGAAAGAGTCCTATCCAGCGTGCGCACGAGATTATCAACAATTGTGTGGACCCGCAATATCGCCCAATGCTAAACGAGTATATCGCTATGGCAAAGACGGCGCACACACCGCACGTACTGAGTTGCGCGTTGGCTATGCACGAGGAATTCCTCAAGAGTGGCGATATGCGTAACACCAAGTGGGAAAACTACACACGATAAACGATTAAAATCGTAACATTTGAGAGAGGGAACAATGATGGTTCTCTCTCTTTTTTTTGTGGGTTATGACGCCAAATCGTATCCCTAAAAATTGGTATTTTATAGGTATATGCATAGAAAAATACAACATTTTTTGGAGGGTTAGATAAAAAACTGTACCTTTGCCGCGTTTTGCACCCTTTCCGCATATCTCACGGTGCAAGCGAAAAAATATATGTTTAACTAAAAAACAATCAGTAAGGTATGAAAAAAACATGGATTGCAGCCTTGGCTGCTATGGCACTGACGATGGTCGGTTGCCACAAACTAACTCAGTATCCCGAAAACATCAGAGGCTACTGGGTTTCTAAAAACACCACAACAGGTTATTCCGCCTCGTTGGAAGTACTCACCACCGACAGTGCCATTGTGCAAATAGCCTCTCCCACAATGTGGGTAGTGAAAGACCTGCGCGGAATGCTGGCGTATAACTCATCAAATGGCAAAGGTACATTCACGGCTACATCAGCCGATGCGCCGATGGTAGATGTGCAAGCCATCGACAAGACATCCATCAAAGTAACGGTTACGACTATGGACGAGAAGAAAACCGTACTGTATGAGGGAGTCTTCATGCGCGAGAACAAACCGATGAATCCGGACCCCAAACCCACACCCCAAACCGACACAACCTACATAAGTGTCCACACGTTTGGTTTTATCGATTACTACGTGCCTAACGGCGATTACAACCTCGTACTCGTAGGAACCGACACTGCCGATACCGAGTACTACGCCACTTTCTGCGTTAGTCCGAAAGAGGCTTCTTTCGTAGGTCATTTTGCACTACTACAGGGCAATATGCGAAAGGAATACTCCAATTTTATCCCCAACTACACACCAAGTTCGGGGTCGAAAGACTTTCTTTCCCCTGATACTATGTGCATTACGGTGGGTATGAGTGGCGAGAAATATAATCTCGAAGGACGAATCACCTATATGGGGCATACCTACGTGATGAAAGCCACTGATATTATCGGGCAGGACCAACGTTGGGGCTATGAACCTCCCGAAGCAACGACCTTCAATGAGGTCTATACGGAGTTTATTGGTTTTGACGACAGAGACCAGACTAAGTTTGGCGAAGTGAACATCATACTCGACAACAACAAGACCTTTATGCTCGTCACTTTCTTTGCGTCCGATACACTGACAGCAGGCACCTATCCGGTTAACAAAACCTATAAAGAAGGTACTGTGGCAGCCTCTGACGGATATATCGCCATCTATCAGCAAGACCAAACGTCCTATATGGGTGTGTACGAAGAAGGAACAGAAAACTGGCAAGACACCTACTATTTCGATAGCGGACAAGTGGTCGTTTCCTATCCGAATGACAGCGTCATCTCTATCATGGGCGATGTAAAGACGCACTATGGCTCTACCATTCATTTCACGTATGACGGAAAGTACGGTTTCGGAGGCTATCCTGAAGACAGCACTAAGGCTGCCAATGTTCGACTACAAAAAAGATAGAATATAATTCTATAAAAAAGAAGGGCTGTTTAACCATAGGTTAGGCAGTCCTTTTTATTGCTTGACGATTGTCGGCGCGGCAGGGAAGGGATGAGGGGATGGTATATCGTATGCAGTGTTGACCGGTTCCTATCCCTTGCTCATCCCTTGCTTATCCCTTGCTGAAGTTCTTCTATTTACCCTTGTCTCCTCACGACCTGCGTGTAGGATAACCGATACATATGAATACTTTCTCAATACTTTGATGCTACCATGATACTACCCATATACTCTCCACGTATAGGGATACATACACTGTTTTGCGGATACGCACATCTCGTCTGCGATGGTCTTTCTGTCGTTAAGTACATTTTTTTGGCACAAATGTTTATTATATAAGAAAAAAGTTGTATCTTTGCGGGCGAAAAGGATATATACTATGTTAAGCATGGATACATATATGCGAGGTATGGGTGGCTGTCGCTTGGGGCGTATGGCAACCTGTATGGCGGCATGTAGTGCGAAAGCGGCAGTGGAATACTGCGCACGCAACGTGCTGTGTATCAGTGGATTTACCCCCCCCCATCGGCATACACAAAGGCTGCGAAGAGCAGGATAAACCATGCTCTGCCATCTATAAAAAAGACGAAACGTATGTTGTCTATAACAGCGTCTGTCGGGCATATTGTGCCTGACAGACGCTGCTGCATAGAGGGGTAATGTAGCATCAAAAACAATATCTAACCAACTAAACAATAATTTGTTATGAAGAAATTTCTACTCAGTATGGCACTCGTAGCCATCGCAGGCGCAGGCACACAGGCAAGCGCACAAACGGCTCCCGCCAACGCTATCAACGGCACGTTTTCGGTAGCAGCGGACAAGCAAGTCTATTTCTCGCAAGGCAACTTGCAGTACACCCAATCGACCACCACATGGGCGTTTGCCGAACATCAATACGATATGATAGGGACTGATAATGTAACAGGTGGCACCGTGTCTCACGATGCTAAAGTTGGTGATAAAGTATCCGGTGAGGCATTGGCTGACAAGATAGACTTGTTTGGCTGGAGCGGCAGTACGGCTGCGGTACAATGGGGTGTGGGAATATCCAGTAATAGTGCTGCCGACTACTCCGGCGACTTTGTGGATTGGGGTAGCAACACTATCGGCACGGATGCGCCCGACACATGGCGTACATTGACCAGAAGCGAATGGGACTATGTGCTATCCGAACGCCCTGATGCATACACGAAAAGAGGTGTGGCACGTATCAACTTGAATAGCGACGGCACCGTATATGCCAATGGACTGATTCTGCTGCCCGACACATGGACGGCTCCCGCAGGTGTAACTTTCAAGAGTGGTGTGGCAAGTGAACAAAGCGTACAAGCATACGCAGACTATCAGACCTTTACGCTTTCCGATTGGCAAAAATTGGAGTCCGCCGGTGCTGTCTTTTTACCTGCTGCGGGTGTGCGCCTTGAAAAACGAATACTATATGCACATGGTGCGATGTATTTATGGACTGCCACATATGGTGCCACATATACACTTATGCAGAATGCTAACTCAAAGTCAATATCTATATTTGGTAGTGAGCGTTATTGTGGAAGAACAGTCCGCTTGGTACAAGATGTGAAGGCTGTCGGCACCGGCATAGCGGAGGCGGATGTTACGGGCAATGTGGAAACCCGCAAAGTGCTGCGCGATGGACAAATACTCATCCAACGCGGCGAAGATACTTATACTGTGATGGGAGAGACCCTCAAATGACCTACCCGGACTTTCCAAAGGGAGGGAGAATAAAAAAACAGGGCTGCTTGACGATGGTCGGGCAGCCCTGTTGATTTTGTTGCGATTACCTTTGTTGCAAGTGGGATTATGCGTTTTGCAGTTGATTCAAGAGCGCGGTGCAACCTTCTATCAAATCGCGGTAGGTGGTTTCGAAATCGCCTGTGTACCACGGGTCGGCAACATCGCGCGGAAGAAGCCGCTGAATCTTAGGTGCAGGGAGAGCCGTATCTTCTTCCATCAGTTGTCCGCCCAATACGGGGTGCAGATTGCGGATATTATAGTTCTCCATACAGAGTATCAGGTCGAAACGCGCATAGTCATCGCGGGTAATCTGACGCGCTGCGTGTGGCAAAACGGGTACGCCATGGGTTTGCAGACATCGGCGCGCAGGCGGATAGATGTCGTTGCCAATCTCTTCGGTGGAAGTGGCACACGAGTCTATCAGCACCTCTGTATCAAGCCCTGCCTCCGACACCATTTGGCGCATAATCATCTCCGCCATCGCACTGCGACAGATATTTCCGTGGCAAACAAACAGTATCTTCTTCACTGTTAATCAGTCATTTATAGTGCGTTCTGCAAGCGATAGAGGTCGGCACGCTCAATGCGTTCCTTGGCATAGTCGCGCGTAACCTCAAAAGCGGTCTCGCCTTTGCTTTTTGGGGCGTTCTGCTGTGAAGGCAAATCGTACATCACATCCATCATCACAGTCTCCATAAGCCCGCGTAACCCACGCGCACCCAAACGATATTCGAGTGCTTTATCCACAATATAATCCAACATATCCGGCGCAAAAGTAAGTCGGACACCGTCCATCGCCAACAATTTCTGATACTGCTTGGTAAGCGCATTTTTCGGTTCAGTGAGGATATTGCGGAGTGCGTCTCTGTCCAGAGGCTTGAGATACGTCAGGACCGGCAGACGTCCGATAATCTCCGGAATCAGGCCAAACGACTTCAAATCTTGCGGTGCGATATACTGCAACAGGTTGTTTTTGTCTATCGTGCGTGCTTTCTGCTGTGCGTCGAAACCCACTACCTGCGTATTCATCCGCTGTGCAATCTTGCGCTCGATACCGTCGAAAGCCCCGCCACAGATGAAGAGGATATTACGCGTATCCACATGTATGAACTCCTGTTCGGGGTGCTTGCGTCCACCTTGTGGCGGCACGTTCACCACCGAGCCTTCCAGCAGTTTCAACAATCCCTGTTGCACACCCTCGCCCGACACGTCGCGCGTGATACTGGGGTTCTCACTTTTGCGGGCAATCTTGTCTATCTCGTCGATAAAGACAATACCGCGTTCCGCTTTTTGCAGGTCGTAGTCGGCGTCTTGCAACAGACGCACCAACAGCGACTCCACATCCTCGCCCACATATCCTGCCTCGGTGAGCGCAGTCGCATCTACAATGGCAAACGGCACTTTGAGCAGTTTGGCAATCGTGCGGGCAAGCAATGTCTTACCCGTACCTGTGGAACCGACCAACAGAATATTGCTCTTTTCTATCTCTACTCCGTTCTCTTCTTTGGGCTGAAGGATACGCTTGTAGTGATTATACACAGCCACCGAGAGGTACTTCTTCGCCTCTTCCTGACCAATCACATACTCGTCCAGAAACGCCTTGATGTCAGCAGGTTTGGGCAACTGCTTCAGTTCCAATCCCTCGATAGGCGCATCGGCATCATGCACTATCATCTTCTGCACCAACTGATGCCCCGTCTCAATACACTCCGGGCATATCAGACTCCCGTCCAAGCCACGGAACATATTATGCATCTCGCGTCCGCAGAAACTGCAAACGTCTTTTGTCTTCTTTGCCATTAGTGTGCAGCGTCCGCTTTCTTGCGTGCGTGAATTTTGTCAATCATACCATAGTCGAGTGCCTCTTGCGCGGTCATCCAATAGTCGCGGTCGGCGTCCTGACGTATCTTTTCCATCGACTGCCCCGAATGGTCGGAGATAATCTGATAGAGTTCCTCTTTGAGTTTCAGAATCTCTTTGGCAGTAATCTCGATGTCGGAAGCCTGCCCTTGGATACCGCCGAGAGGCTGATGAATCATCACACGCGAGTGTGGCAGAGCCGCACGCATGCCTTTTTCGCCTGCCACCAACAGCACTGCACCCATCGAGGCTGCCATGCCGGTACAGATAGTAGCCACCTTGCTACTGACAAACTGCATGGTATCATAGATGCCCAAACCGGCATATACCGACCCGCCCGGGGTATTCAGATAGATATTGATGTCGCGCTCCGAATCCACCGAGTCGAGATAGAGCAACTGGGCCTGAATCACGTTGGCAGTATAGTCGTTCACCTCTGTGCCGAGGAAGATGATACGGTCCATCATCAGACGGGAGAATACGTCCATCTGGGTAACATTCAGTTGCCGCTCTTCCAGAATAGAAGGAGATATATAACTTGCCTCTGCACGTACTGCACTTTGGCTCATCACTTTCTCTACGTGCATGGAGTTGAGTCCTTGCGAAGTCGCAAATTTAAGAAAATCATTCATAGTGTTTATATCTGTTATTCAAATTGTAGTGCAAAGATACGATTTCTTTTTGAACTATACAACAAAAATGCACATCGTATCACGGACAATGTGCATTTTTAAGTATCTGCCATCTGCCAGGGGAAGAGTAGTGACAGCGAAAAAGCAGGGGAAATTGCGGTTAATCAGAATCCGCTATATACCACTTTCATCGTCATGGGCTTTTCTGCGTTTTGCGCACTGCGAATCATAGTGGCAGAAAGCGTTTGCGCCTGTTTTACGGCAGTAATGGTTGCGGAACTCGAAGTACCGG
>USNU01000013.1 GCA_900556095.1 uncultured Bacteroidales bacterium
CGTGGGAAAGGTAGGTACCGACTTGCATACCACCACTTTCGACCCCGAGGTGGCACGCGAACTGACCGCCAAAGTGCGTCCGTATGGCAGTTATATCAAAGGACACTACACCGACGATGTCAGCAATCCTGAGGAGTATCCTCTGTCGGGTATGGGGGCAGCCAACGTAGGTCCGGAGTTTACGATGAACGAATACGATGCACTTGCCGAACTCGAAGAGGAGGAGAAAAAATTGTTCGCAGAGGGCAAGATTGCGCAACTGAGTAATATGACGCAAGTGCTCTGGCAGTGCGTGTACGAATCCAATCGTTGGAAGAAATGGCTTCACGGCGAGGAAGTGGGCAAAGACCTCAAGGAGTGCACACCGGAACGTCAGTTGTGGCTTGTCAAGACCGGTTGCCGCTATATCTGGCAAAAACCGGAGGCTCTTGTTGCACGCCAAATGCTCTACGACAATCTCGAACGCTTGGGAATTCACGCCGAAGAAGTAGTCCTGATGCGTATTGAGCATAATATGGATAAGTACTACCGTGCGTTCAACCTCATCGACTTGAACGATTACATTAAATAAGTTGATGAGTTGAATAGTTGAGCAGTTTAGGAGAAGTTGAATAGGTTTAGGAGTTGAAAAGGTTGAACTCATTAAACTACTTAACTTTTTCAACACTTTCAACTTCTTCTCAACTCATTAACTCCTCAACTTCTCAACCCACCCCAAAAGAATATGAATTGTGCATTGTTTGATATCATCGCCCTTGGTGAACTGAATGTGGACTTGATTCTCAACCAAATCGACGGGTTTCCGGAGATTGGTAAGGAGAAGTTCGCACGCAATATGACCCTCACCCTCGGTAGCAGTACCGCTATCTTTGCTGCCAACGCCGCTGCGTTGGGCAGCAAGGTGGCTTTCTGCGGAATGATCGGCAACGACTCGTTTGGCGACCTCGTCGAGACAAGTCTCCAAGCCAAGCATGTCGATACGCGATATCTCATCCGTACCGATAAGTATGCCACAGGTGCCACTATCTGTATGAACTACGATGAGGATCGGGCTAACCTTACCTATCAAGGGGCTATGGACGCTATGGGGCTGTCCGACATCAACCCTGATGTGTTCAAAACCACTAAGCATATACATATCTCATCGGTCTTCATGCAGAGTGCCCTCAAACGCGACCTGATGCAGATCCTGCGTCTTGCCAAAGAGAACGGCGTTACCACTTCGCTCGATACGCAATGGGACCCGGTTGAGCAATGGGACTTGGACTATCGTGAGGTATTGCCGCTTATCTCTGTTTTTATGCCCAACGAGAAGGAACTTTGTGCGCTCACACGCAGCAAAACAGTGGACGAGGCAATCGACAAGATATTGCCCTATATCAATGCCGCTGTTATCAAACAGGGCAGCCGTGGTTCGCTCCTGCTTACCGCAGATGGGGTACGTCGTCAGCAAGAGGCTATGCTCAATACCGGGGTGGTGGACGCTATCGGCGCCGGTGACTCGTTCAACTCGGGATTTATCTCACGGTTCGTACAGGGCAAACCGCTTGAGGATTGCCAACAATACGGCAATATGACGGGGGCTGTCAATACTACCGCTGCAGGCGGTACTGGCGCCTTTACCTCCCGCGAGGACGTCGAGCGCGTCGCAAAGGAACGTTTCGGCTTTGAAGCCTGATGCTATCCTCTACGAGAGATATACGAATGATATACGAGAGATACACGAAGGATAAAGCCGTTTTTGCTAAATAAATAGAATACCATAAAATCAACAATATGAAAAAACTTCTTATATTCGCTCTTGCTGCCTTGGCGATGGTGGCTTGCACCAATAATTCGGGTTCGAAACCGGTAGAAAGTCCGATGGACACTATCTTGCTCAACGACTATCGACCCGTCAATGTGAATAACATTCCCGAGACCTATGTGGAGAAAGGCAAGTTCCCTGTCATCGACTTCCACTCCCACGACTATGCTACTTCCAAAGAAGAGGTCGCAGAGTGGGTGAAGACGATGGACGCTTGTGGTATCTCCGAGACCCACATCATGCATTGTTCGTGGATTGGCGACCCGTTGGAGAGCGTGATTGAGCGTTATGCCGATTATCCGGACCGTTTCAAGTTTTGGTGCTGTTTCGACTATACACAAATGCTCCAAGATGGTTCTGCCGACGAGGCTATTGCATACCTCGAGAAATGCCACGCCCTCGGCGCTATCGGTGTAGGTGAGATGGGCGATAAGGGAGAGGGAGACCTCTATGCACGCCCCACTGAAGGACGCGGAATCCACCTCGATGACCCCCGTCTGCACCCTGTGCTGACCAAGTGTGGTGAACTGCATATGCCCATATCCATCCATATCGCAGAACCCTATTGGATGTATCTCCCGCAGGACCGATACAACGATGGTCTGCCAAACGGTGCTGTCTGGCATGTGGACACCACGGCTGCGGGCTGTCTCGGATACAATGGTCTGATGACCGCCTTCGAGAATGCTGTGCGCGAGAACCCCAATACTATCTTTATCGCGTGCCACTACCTTAATATGAACCAGGACCTGCCGCGTTTGGGGGCATTGTTGGATAAATATCCCAATCTCTACGTGGATATTGCTGCACGTGTGGCAGAGGCTGCGCAGACACCGCGCGCTACACGCGACTTCCTTATCAAGTATCAGGACCGTGTCCTCTTTGGTACTGACAATGGTATGGGTGCGGATATGTATCGCAATATATTCCGCGTGTTTGAAACGGCCGATGAGCATTTCTACATCCACGATTTCAACTACCATTGGCCATTGTCTGGATTCTATCTCCCCGACTCGGTGCTTGAGAAAATTTACAACAAGAACGCTACCCGTATCTTGCAGGAATACAAGTAATTTCATAGTGTCTATAGTGTCTGTAACAACTATAAAAGCAAAAACAAATGAAAAAAGTTTGTTGGTTAGTAGTAATTGGTATTGTTGCACTCGCAGCAGGTTGTTCTTCGCCTAAACCTGAAACCGACCTGCTGGAGTGTGATGCTGCTACGATGACCCGGTTCCCGTATTCCGAGAATGAGGTCATCGTAGAAAAGCATCAAACTTCTACGCCAGTGGCTCAGTACCCGGGTCTCACACGTATCGAGACCTACTACGTAAACAAAGGTAAACCTATCACCGTCCGTGCTTATGAGATGTGTCGCACACGGGTGGAGGTCGCTGACACCGTTCTTTGGAGTCTCCAACCCTCCTCCACTTCTGCACGCCTCGATTGGGTATTGCCGGTCAAGGAAGGTTTCTACAAGCAGAACTACCTCGGTATGAACAACTGCGACTACGGAGGCGGTATTCCGATGATCGACCTGTGGACACGCAATGGCGGTGTGGCAATCGGATTGTTCGAGCCGGTCTTGCGTATGATTTCTATGCCTGTCGAGTGGAAACGCTACGACAATGCTGTAACAATGTCGCTTCGTTATGAGTACGAAGAACCGCTTCTGCTCAATACCGGCGATACCCTTCGCTGCTTTTCGGCGTTCCGTTACGACCATCAGGGAGACTTCTTCAATGCTCTTCGCACTTTCTCTTCGGTGATGCAAACGGAAGAGGGGGTACGTATGCAACCGTCTGAGAACGAGGCGTTCGAACCGGTATGGTGTGCATGGGGATATGAGCGTCAGTTCACTATCAGCGAGGTCATCGGCACACTCGACAAGGTGGCAGAACTCGGCTTCCGTTGGGTGGACGTCGATGATGGCTACCAGATTGCCGAAGGCGATTGGGAAACCAATAGTCGTTTCCCGGGGGGCGACCGTGATATGCGTCGTCTCACCGATGAGATTCACCGACGCGGTATGTATGCCAAACTGTGGTGGGCACCGTTGGCTGCAGACCCGGGAACACGTGTGTTGCGTGAGCACCCCGAGATGCTGCTCCGTACCAAGGAATATGCTCCCGAGTATATCACATGGTGGGATAGTTGGTATCTCTCGCCGGTCAATCCCGCCACCACTGCATACACCAACGACCTCTTACATCGTTTCCTCTCTGTATGGAACTTCGACGGACTCAAGATAGACGGTCAGCATCTTAATTGCTGTATGCCCGACTACAACGATGCTTCTGGTCTCGACTATCCGGAAGAGGCGGTGGAGAAACTGCCGTCCTATTTCGAGAATATCTACAATCAGGCGCGTGCCATCCATCCGCACGCTGTCATTCAAGTCTGCCCTTGTGGTTGTTCTATGAACTACTATCTCTTGCCTTTTATCAATCAGGCAGTGGCGTCCGACCCGACTTCTTCGGCACAAGTACGCATGAAACGCAAGGCGTATGCGGCTATGGTTCCGCAGATGGCATACTATGGCGACCATGTGGAACTCACCGACGGCGGTACCGACTTCGCTTCGCAAATAGGTACAGGCTCGGTCATCGGTACCAAGTTTACCTATCCGAAAGATAATCCTCATGCTTCGGGATCCTTCCTCCTTACACCCGAGAAAGAACAACTCATCCGCCATTGGATGCGTATATATAAGGAGAAGGACCTCGCCCGCGGAGAGTATCTGAACCTATATACGTATGGTTTCGACTATCCCGAAGCACACGTCATTCGTCAACATGGCAACCTCTACTACGCGTTCTATGCCGACCAATACACGGGGCAGATAGAGTTGCGCGGACTGGAAAAAGGCAAAACCTACACGGCAACCACCTACACGGCTGAGAATCCTATGGAGTTCGAGGTAAGCGGTGATAACCCGACTATCAATGCCGACTTTGTCGGAAACTATTTATTGGAAGTAAAAGAAAAAAAGTAATTTCTTTCATTTCTTTTATTTCTCTCGCACCGCAGGTGCATAGGAAACAAAAAACTAATTACAAACCCTAAAATAAGTACAGATGAAAACATTTCATGTTATTTGTATGGCATTGCTCTTGGGTACCACATCCGCCTTTGCGTCAATTACAGTCAAAGGACAGGTAACCTCTGCCGAGGACGGTCTCGGTATGCCGGGAGCAAGTATCGTAGTCAAAGGGACAACAACGGGTACAATCACCGATTTCGATGGTAACTATGAGATTGAGGTGGACAATGGTGCTACGTTGGTATTCTCCTTTATGGGCTACAAGTCCCAAGAACACAAAGCGGTTCCTCACCTGAGCGTTACCCTCCAATCCGATGCCATCATGATGCAAGAGGTGGTCTCCCTGGGGTATTCGTCGGTGAAGAAAGCCGAGTTGTCATCGGCGGTGGTTACTGTTTCGGCTGACCAACTCACCGATGTTACCACTTCTGATGTGGGAAATATGTTGCAAGGTAAAGTGGCAGGTGTGCAGGTTACCAATGCGGGCGGTCAGCCGGGTGAGGCTGCCCAGATTCGCGTGCGTGGTACCGGTTCTATTACCGCTTCCAGCGACCCTGTTTATGTCGTCGATGGTGTTATGGGTGCTTCGTTCAACCCGCAGGATGTCGAGACGATCTCTGTCCTCAAAGACGCAGGTGCTACCGGTATCTATGGTGCGGCTGCTGCAGGCGGTGTCATCGTCGTTACTACCAAGCAAGGTAAGAAAAACGACAAACTCTCTGTCGATATCAAGGCTACTGCAGGTGCCAAACAAGCCCTCTATAGCAATTATAAGATGATGAATTCTGCCGAGTTGTACAATTTCCACAAGTCGCTCTATTCGAAGACGGTCTTCAATAGCCAATACCCGAAGAGCCTCTTGGAGCAGGACTACAATTGGCAAGACGAGTTCTTCCGCACGGGTGTCGTACAAGACTACTACGTTTCCGTCAAGGGCGGTTCGGAGAAAATCGGCTACTATGCAGGTCTCAGTTACTATGGCGAGGAAGGTACTCTCAAATGTACGGGCATGCAGAAAGTGAGCGGTCAGTTCTCTATGAACGCAGACTTGACCAAGTGGCTCGATATGAGTGTACGTGCTTCGTTCTCCAAGTCATCGGTTGATTATGCTCCGTCATGGACTATGCTTGATGATGCGTTCAACAAGATGCCGTGGGATAATCCTTATGAACTCGATGCTGACGGCAACTCTACGGGCAAATATCTCTATGTAAATGGTGATACCCGTTCCGATAACGGCGGCAAATGGTGGTCGCAGAGTAAGTGGAATGCGCTCAATACAACCCAATACAACTATGCAAAATCAAATAATTTTGATTTTAATGGTACGCTTGTATTCAACGTACATTTCACCGATTGGCTCCATTTTACGACTACTAACACTTTCAGCACAGGCTACTACAAATCTACCGAATACCGCGACCCGCGTGCATTCGACTCCGAGTATGCCAATGGTTATCTCTCCAATAGTATCGGTCTGAGCAAAAGTTTCGGTACAATCAATATCCTCAAAGCCAATGGACAATGGGGGCAGCACAGCCTCAGTGGTATGCTCGGCTATGAGTACAGCACATGGAAATCGGAATACACCAACGCTGCCGGTACTGGTATGCCGAATGGCGTGGACGCACTCAATTCCTGCACTCCTTATTCTGTAGGTGGTTATGAGATTCCGGGTGCAAGTTGGGCAACGTTTATCCAAGCGCAATACGACTATGGCAAACGCTACTTCTTGACGGCTACCTTCCGTGCTGAAGCAAGCAGTATCTTTGCCCCCAAAAATCGTGTAGGTTATTTCCCCTCGGTGGCTGCTTCGTGGCTCATCTCCAACGAAGAGTTTATGAAATCGCAAGATGTTGTTTCCTTCCTCAAACTCCGTGCATCGTACGGTATCACGGGTAACAACAATATCCCCGCATACAAATATCTTGCTACCTATGCGCTCAACAGTCTCTATCAAAACAAGGTGTCGGCTACGCCGAGTCGTTTGGCTAACCCGCTTCTCCACTGGGAGACTGCCAATATGGCGGCTGTGGGTATCGACCTGACCTTCATCGATCGTATCGATATGTCTATCGACCTCTATAATACCGATAATACGGGGCTGCTCCTCAATGTACCGGTTGCTCCTTCTACTGGTTTCTTCGAGGTTACGCAGAACGCAGGTTCGGTTCGCAACCAGGGTATCGAGTATCGTTTGGATGCAAATGTACTCAATATCGACAAATGGAATTGGAACATCGGTTTCAATATCGGTTTCAACCGCAACCGTGTTACTAATACCCCGAATGGTCCGTTCTTGCAGACTGCTTCCAGCGTAAGCCAGCAGGTCAAAGAGGGACAAGACATCTATTCTTGGTATATGAAAGAGTGGGCAGGTGTTAATCCCGAGAATGGCGACCCGCTGTGGTATGTAGTGGATGCGAACGAACAATATGTCTTGGATGAGAACGGCAACAAAACCACTACCAACGATTACAATGCTACCAATGCACACGTGGTAGGCAAGGCAACTCCGCTCTTTAGTGGTGGTCTCAATACCCAACTCAGTTGGAATGGTATCTTCCTGAGTGTGAACACCAACTTTACCTACGGCAACAAAATTTACAACTTCACTCGTATGTCCACCGATGCCGATGGTGCCTATGTAGGATACAACCAGATGTCTATCGAAAACTCGGTACAAGGTTGGTCGCGTTGGGAGAAAGCAGGTGATGTCGCTACTCACCCAAAGTCCCAACTGAATGGTAATCACAACTCCAACGCTATCTCATCTCGTTATCTTGAGGATGGCTCTTACTTCCGTATCAAGAACCTCACCGTGGGCTACGATTTCCCGACCAAACTTATTAAGAAAGCCTATATGACGCGTTGCCGTATTTATTTCTCGGCAGACAACCTCTTTACGGCAACCAAGTTCTCGGGTATGGACCCTGAAATTACGCTTACCACATCTACCAACGACCTAGCAGGTATGTACTCCCAGACCTATCCTGTCGGCCGTACCTTCCAAGGTGGTGTAGAAATCAGTTTCTAATGCTAAAAAAGAAAGACGAATATGAAAAAGATATTTTTATCCATGACGGTTGTTGCAGGTTTGCTGCTTTCGAGTTGCAGCCTCGATTTCTTCCCGTCAGACGAGTTAAACTCTGATGCGTTGCTCCAAGATGAAGCAGGTGCAGAGTATATTATGGATGGTTGCTATGCTATGCTCAAGGATGAGGTGGAGTATATCGGCTATGCCAGCGGTAATACGTATGTGCGTCATTATACCCAGTTGGCTGAGTTCCCCGCAGACAATATCTGTCTTAGTAGTAAGACAGAAGACCCGCTCTACGAATCTACAGCATATATGATGACCGACAACCTTAAGAATGTAGGTACACTTTGGATGTTGGCATACAAGGTTATCTATATGTCGAATACGGTTATTGAGACCCTTGAGAAAAAGGACCTGACGGATAAACAACTCCTCGGTGAGGCATACTATATGCGTGCGTTGATGCACCTGCACATGGTTACACTCTATGCCAAACCATATAGTCAGGGTACCGACAATATGGGGGTGCCTCTTATGACAAGCACCGCTTCTGCCACCACTCGCGAGCCGATAGGCAAAGTGTATGAGCAGATTGTGGCTGACCTTAAGTTGGCAGCGCAGTATATGGGTAAATCGCGTGGCAATGCGGGCTATCCGAGCCACGATGCCGCCCTTGGTCTCCTCTCGCGTGTTTATCTCTATATGGGTATGAACAATGAGGTCATCTCTACTGTAGAGGAAATGCTCAATGGTGCCACTCCCGAGAGCAAACTTGATCCCGATTTGGCTAACTATTTTGCTAATGCAAAGACCTCCTCGGAGACCCTTTTCTGTGTAGCCCATGAGTTGGTGGATGATAGGGGGCAGTCTTCTGCCGGTTCTATGTACAATGGCGACGGCGGTGGATGGGGCGAAATCTATCCCTCTGACCCGCTGCTGTATCTCTATGAGCGTTATCCGAGTGATGTTCGCTATACGGCATTCATTGCACCCCAATACGCTAATAATGCTGACCCGTCTAAGTTGCTGGTTTATTTCCCCGACCCGGAAACCCCCGGTGGTGGTGCGCAGACCGGTCGTAACGATTTGGCATTTACCGTTACTCCTGTCGGTGAAAACTATACCTTCACCGCCGATGGAAAGACCTACACTATTGAGAAACGGACTATAAATGGCGAGTATAGTGAATATCATGTGAATTATAAGGGTGAAGACTGCTTGGTGCGTCTGACGCAGCAGATGCAGCTACGTAATACTTTCCCAAAATACTATGTGAAGAAATTAGGGTATCAGGATGGTAGTCCTACTCTCTGTTCGCCGGTATTGAGCCGTTGGGGCGAAGTCATCCTCAACCGCGCGGAGGCGTATGCCAAACTCGGTCAGGACCAAAAGGCGTTGGACGATGTCAATGTAATCCGTAAGCGTGCGGGTATTCCTGCGGAGGGTATGTTCTCTACCACGAATATGCACGGTTATGCGTCCGCTTTCGATATCGTAATGGACGAACGCCGAATGGAACTCGCGTTCGAGGGGTATCGAATGTTCGATGTTTATCGCAACAATATGGATATGGATCGTCGCTACCCGGGTGCACAACCTTGGGCAATTGTCAAACCCGACTACAATCATATCCAATACCCCATTCCTAATGCGGAATGGACGGTTAGCGGTATCCAACAAAACCCTGGATATTAAATCAATCAACATACAATTACAATCAACAACATTTAAAACACAATTTTATTATGAAAAAGTTTCAATTTGCACTTATGTGTGCAGCAGCACTTGCTTTCGTAGCATGTGACAAAAAAGGTGAACCCACTCCCACTCCTACTCCCGATCCGGAACCCGAAGTACCCGAGTTCGTTTCGAAGATCAGTACATCGGACAAATCCGCTGCTGACTGGGATAAATTACCCACAGAATATGTATTTACTACTACCTCTGCAGCAAACCCTGTTGAGAACCGTAGTGCCCTCAAGAGCGTAAAGGTGTACAACGACAAGATGTATCTCAACCTCCTTGTTGAGTGGGATGCTGCTAAGGTTACCGACCTTTCATCGGTACCGTTCCACATCTATATTGATGCTGACAACAGCGATAAAACCGGTGGCTATGCGGACGAGTTCGCTGTAGGTAGTGCAGATGTTTTGTTGGAGACCTCTATTCTCTCGAAGGGTGATGACGGTGTGCTGGCAAGCAACTACAACCCCGCAGTATTCAAATGGTGGGGTGAAGTAGGTGCTGAAGGCTGGCTCTGGACTGATCCTACCAAAGACCACGATGCAAGCGACAAATGGGGTGCACTCGTTGGTGAGGGCGACCTGCCAATCGGAGCATCGCAAATCATCTCCGACAATATGGTTGAAATCCAGATCCTCCGCGAACTCATCCCGGTTGCTATCGAGAACGAGTTCAAGATTGGTTTCGATATCCAACAAGATTGGACTTCTGTAGGCGTTCTGCCCAATGCTGACCAGGACGAAACTGGCGCAGAGGTTAAGGCTCCGTTGATGACCGTTAAAACCGACCTCGCTGACTAATCTTTCCCAAAGTATCTTTGCCCTGTTCCAATAGGGCGGGGTAGAGATACTTTTTTACACTTAAATAATGTTGGTTGAGAGTATGGGTGTCGGGGTGCATAACCACGCACCCATACTTGTTTTTTCTTTTTATTCCCCCTATCTGTAACAAAATGAAACGTTTCCTGTCTGTTTTACCGCTGTTGGCACTGCCTTTCATAGCAGGGTGCCACACCACGCCTAACCCTCCGCAGGAGGAGAAAGACCCGGAAGGTACAATCTATTATACCGAGTCCGACGAGATTTTTCCCAATCCTGAGCGTGGTTTCTACGCTCACGTGTCCTACAACTCGTCTGACCTGAACGCACACGCTTCGGCTTCTACCATTGAGAGTGTGCGCACAATGACCGCTGTATCGCTGCTCCTGCATGTCTATTACCTGACTGACTATATCGGAACTGTAAAAGCAAGTGATGGTACAGATTCTATAGTTGGAAGCGAAATACCGCAGGCCTATCTCGACCGTATGCAAACCAATTTCGATGCCATTCGCAATGGCGGCTCTAAGGTGATTGTTCGTTTTGCATACAAAGATGGTTATGCCAACAATCAGAAACCGTGGGACGCAACGCCCGAGTGGGTTTCAAAACATATAGATGCCGTAGCACCTGTACTCCAAAAGAATGCCGATGTCATACTTTGTATCCAAGCTGGTTTTATCGGTTCGTGGGGCGAATGGTACTACACATCGGGTTTCCCGAGAAACCCCAAGACATCTGAGCAGTATGAGCCGCGCTGGCAAATGTTAGACCACATGCTGGAGGCTTTCCCTGCCGACCGACAAATCTGCCTGCGTACGCCCGAGTACAAGATGCAGTATCTCAAAGACCGCAATCTCTCTACCGACCCGCTTACCGATGCCGAGGCATACCAACCTACTGCCAAAGCACGTCTCGGTGGGCATAATGACTGCTTCGTATCCTGCAGCAACGATGTCGGAACCTACCGTAATAATGTTGACCGTACCTACTGGGAAGCCGACACGCGTTTCACCATGATGGGCGGCGAGACTTGCAACAAGTGTGCGCAGTCCGAGGGAAGTAACGCCATTGACCAAATGGAGCGTTTCCACTGGACCTATCTCAACCGAGACTATCACAAGGAGATTCTCAATTGGTGGATTCAAACCAAACACATGGACGAGATCAAACGCCGTCTCGGCTATCGTTTTGTCCTCGACAAGGCATATCCCACTCAGAACCCGCAGGCAGGCGAGCATTTCGCAGTCGTACTGACCCTCCGCAACGTGGGTTTTGCGGCACCGGTCAACAAGCGCAGTGTCGAATTGGTACTCGTTTCTGTAGCAGACCCGACCAAGAAGGTAGTCTATCCGCAGACCAACATTGACCCGCGTTTCTGGTTCGCAGGCGAGACCACTACCACCACCCTTCATGCGAACCTCGATAGCACGCTTTCGGGCGAGTACAAGGTCTATCTCAACCTCCCGGACCCCTACGCTTCGCTCCACGACAACCCCGCTTATTCGATTCGCTTGGCAAACAACGACATCTGGGACGAGACCACAGGTTACAACTACCTCACTACCATTACCCTATAATCTATATAGCAAGTATAGGTGATTGATAGGTGATTAATAGGTGATTCCGCTTAGGATACCCTATTAATGGCTAATTAATGATCAAAGATAATTAACGTCTAATTACACGATAATTAACGTTCTATTATAAAATTAATGGTTAATTCGTGATAATTAATGTTTCTCTGAAAATACGATTATGAAG
>USNU01000014.1 GCA_900556095.1 uncultured Bacteroidales bacterium
CCGATACATAACCGATACATAACCGATACATATGAATACTTTCGTAATACTTTGACACTACCCTAATGCTACCTTCTCTATACTTTGATGCTACCCTAATACTACCTTGTTATTCTATTTTTTATATCGAACTCACGTTATTTACGTCCTTCTACATTTTTTCATAATTGGTACTATGATGTACACCTATTGCATATAATGCATATTTGATGTATAAATTGAAGTATATATAATCAGGGAACAAATAAATAACAAAAACAGGCTCTCCTACTTTTGTTCGGAGAGCCTGTTTTTTTATCGGACATTTTCTATTGTCAAAGCAGAATAAACAACAGCGGGATAAGAATACCTACCAACAATTCGACACCACCGATACCCCATAACCCGTGTTTACCCTTGAGCATAAAAAGCCCCGTGAGGACTATAAATATCAGCGACACAGCAAACACATCCGAAAAACAGGTCCATGCCTTACCCGGATTGTAGTGCAGTTTGCTCAAACTACCCAAGATCGGACGTTTTTTCACCTGCTCTAACGTAGCATTACCGGAAGTCAGATTCACCACCAAATTGCCGTTGCCTTTGAGAAATACCTTGAGGGTATTGTCATCGGGGAAATAGTGCTGTATTTCCTGTCCCGAGACACCGCACGCGGCAAGCCATTCATTGATAGTGGTTTGCGACACGCCGGAGCGCGGTGTGGCAGAAAGAGCATATTCCGTACGGGAGACAGAGTACTGACTATTGAAACTATCCTTATGGTTAAGGGCTATACCGGAGACGGCATAAACCAAAAGCATACCCGCAAAGATGTAACTCAGATCGCGGTGAATGATACGCAACCATTTGCGCACTTTGACCCCACGATTGTTTTTCGGCTGTTCCATAAGTTTCGGAGTTCCTATGCCTTAAGTGGCAAGAAAAAGACTAAAAAGAAAAGAAACTGATTTTTATGCCATTATGTATTATTCAGTTACGATGGTATAACTGATAGCGGTAGCATAGTAGCCCTTGATGGCTTTTTTCTCTGTTTCACAGCCTTGACCATCAGTGCCATGCTGTTCACCTGGGTTGTCTTCGGGTTCGGGTTGATACTCAAACGTATGGAGTACTCCTTTGACACGCACGATATTGTTGATACAAGCGGCATCGAAATTACCCATCTCTGCCCCCTCTACACGCAATATACGGCTCTCATCGCTTCCCATGAGGAAAGCCTTACGACCACCGTGTTTGCAAAGGTGTGTACATACGCCTTGGAAAGAGATTGTATCACCTACCAATGAGTCTGCCTGCGTATAGACCTCATCAATAGAGTAGATGGTTTCTTGTTTTTCTGCGGGTTTGGAACATGCTGCCAAACCGACTACAGCCGCGAGGGCTGCAAAGAACATAAACTTTTTCATATTGTGTAAAACGTTGAATTATTCAAATATAGCCAATATATACCTTAATTTCTTTTATTTCTCTTGCCGCAAGCGGCATAGGAGACTATAAAAAAGGCAGTTTTACCTTCCGATAAAACTGCCACAATTACTATGCCAACATTATAGTTGTTGACCTAAAGCATTAAAAATATGTTCGCCACGACGGATATAGAGTTGTCCGTTCCGGATAAACTTCTCGGCTTTCTGCGCAGGCGCAAACGTGTTGTCGATAGCCTGCTCGGGGTTCTCAAAGAGTTGCTGGACAGCCAGCACTCCGCGGAAAGCATGATCTTGCGCTGTGTATTTTTCTTCGGGAGCCACAGAGAACGAAATAGACTCCCTGGTACGGGTTGCATAAGCCAATTTTCCTTTACTGGTAAGAACGGCACTCCATGCAGTCTCTTGTGCCTGAGCATTGACAAGTCGGATAGTGTCCCCCATATTCAGTTGGTTATCAAACCCATACAATGCGATTCTGCCATCTGAAACCGTATAATCGTAAGCATACACATACAGGCTGTCGTTATGAGCAATAAAAGAACGTCCTTGCGTAGAACCCTCGGAAAGCGCAACCGTTTTCACCGATTTGCCGGTGGTCAGATCTACCTTAGTTACAAATGCCGTGGACTTTGCAGCCGTCAAAGTATCATTTTCCCCTACAAGGATTCCACCCATAAAGAAACCTGTGAGATACGCATCTGTTCCCTGAAAATAGCCGTCATAAACACTGATATTGCCGGTTTTTAGCCCTGCAACGGCACTGGTCTCTGCCGTCCATGCAAGTGATTCACACTGCAAATCGGTTGAGAGAGTCGCAACTGCCAAACCCGAGTTTGCCGTTGTGGTAACGGACTTGTCGCCCAAGACAAACTGCTTGTCAGCCGTACCTTTCAGGGTACAAGCATAATACAACTTTCCGTCGGTATATTTCAGCACCTGCATAGTACTATTATCGGCAATACCGGCACTGACAATGGAACCGACCAACTGCCATTTGTCGTTAAATTTAAGAATTGCCGCACTGCCTGCTGCCACGTTGGCTTTGATCGTATCTTTCTCGCCGACCACAATACCCGGTTTCAAGATAGTCAGTACATAAAAGTTTGTACCGTCAGTAACGATATCCGCAAATGTAAAACCTGCATTCTGCCCCGTCATCTGGTCAAAGTCCTGAACAAACGCAAAACCTTTGTCCGAAACCTCTACTATGGAACCGAACTGAACCAATTTCGTACTTTTACCGGAAACAATCGGTGCATACTCCGCCTCCAACGAACCGCTTGCAGTTGCGCCACCGGTCATCTGCCTATTAAAACCCATTACCTGATCGTCTGCCAGATAGTTGCTGTCGGTATGGTTGGCTGTAACTGCCATAACGAATTTGCCGTCTGCGGTAGGCGTTGCCACATAACTGGTGAATGCCCCGCGGTCGCTTGCGCCGAACCATTGGGTAGAAGCATCTTTGCCGGACAGTTTACCAAATACGATGTTGGTATTGGTACGCGACATATTGACACGATAGGGCGCAGCGTCCAACGTAATACCGTCAAACGAAATAGTCGGTTTCTCACCATTGGAAGCCGAGTTACCGAGGAAGAACACATCGCCTTGCCCGTTGGTATAGAGGCGATTGACCGTAGATGTACCCGCAGCGGTCTCGTTGCTAAGTTCGACAGCCGACCAACCGACAAGTTGCGCCATCATAGTTGCACTCACCAAGAGTGCAGAAGTAAAGAGAAAAATCTTTTTCATACGCATAAAATTTATTTTCGTAAGTTATCAGGGCATATAAAAAAATGACACACCCCATTTTCGGCGGCAAAGTTACGACAAAATGCAGAAATATACAATACCCATTTTTAGGGATGGGTTATAATTGTTGCTTTTAAGCCTATTAATGCCCCTCTATGTGTATTATGCATAGAAAATACAATATTTTATTTGCACATTTATAAACTTTGTTGTACCTTTCGGCGGTTAAGGACATATTGCTCTAAATTCACCAACACAACCAAATACAAAATCAACCCTAAATACTAACCTAATAATATAGAATACTTATGATGAAAAAATTACTTCTTACTGCAATGGCTATCGCCACCACCATAGGCGCAATAGCCCAAGTAGAGCCGCCCGTTGGGGCTATCGATGGTCGCTTCTCTGTTGCGACAGACAAGCAAGTGTATTTCTCACAAGGTAACTTGCAATGCAACAATCCGAACAACGCTGCCACGCGCACATGGGCTTTCGCCGAACATCAATACGACCGTATCGGCACTGCCAATCTGCAAAACACGAAAATAGGAGTCATATTGGGCGGCACTATCGACCTTTTCGGTTGGAGCGCGAACAACACCACCGCACCCTTCGGTATCAGCCTTTCGCAGGATGCCGCTGACTATGCCGGCGACTTTGTGGATTGGGGTACCAATGCCATTACCAACGGTGGCAACCAGCCCAACCTTTAGCGCACACTCTCACAAGCAGAATGGATATATCTGTTTTCAGACAGGCCCAACGCCAAGAGTCTCTACTCGGGGGCTACGGTGAACAATATCAATGGTATAGTAGTGCTGCCGGACGCATTTGTCTGCCCCTCCACGGTTACGTTTACCCCAAAATCGACCAACACCTATACCATTACAGAATGGGAAACTATGGAACAAGCGGGAGCCGTATTCCTACCCACTACCGGTGCCCGCGAAAAAAATCCCACTTCCGGCTTTATTGAAATAGATGAGGACATATTAGAAATGGCCGGATTCTATTGGTCTAGCACATCCGAAGCCATCAATAGTGCATTATGCATAGAAATATGGGAAGGGGAATTAAACCATAGTTATTTCATTCGCCATACGGGTATTGCCGTACGCCTGGTACAAGAAATCTCTGCCATAACCATTGTAGATGCGGAGCATGGTACTATCAGCGCAGACAAGACATACGCTCTCGCCGGCGAGACCATCACCATCACAGCCACCCCCGATGCAGGGTACACGCTGCAAGGATTGGCTGTACAACAAGGTACAACCGCCATCGAACTCACACCCGTTGTGGGACAAGACGGACAATATACATTCACTATGCCGTCAGGGCCCCGTGTAGAAGTAAAAGCAACTTTCTTCCGCCTATCCGACTACAAGCCGCAACCTATCTCGGTGGGACTGAACCACCAAGTATATTTCTCACCGGGAAACTTACAATTCAATGCCGTACAGGGCACCCACAAATGTGCCGATGGCAAGACACAGCAAGGCACATGGCGTTTCGCAGAAAACCAATACGATGAGATTGGAGGAGACAATAGAAACCTGTCCGCCACCTACGACGGCTACATCGACCTCTTCGGTTGGGGTACCAGCGGCTACGACAACACCACCCAAGACCCGTTGGCTGTCAATTATCAACCATGGGCAAGCAGCAAAACCAAAAACAATGCAAACACCGATAATCCATTCGGCTATGGTCCGTCCGGAAATATGCCCGACCGCGATATGGCAGGGAGCAGGGCGAACTACGACTGGGGTGTATATAATGCCATCAGCAACGGTGGCAACCAACCTAAGCAGTGGCGTACCCTGACTCACACGGAATGGAGCCACATCATGAGCGGACGTACCAACGCAGACCAACTTCACTCTATTGGCACGGTGAATGATATCAATGGTATTATTATTTTGCCGGACGCATTCCAAATGCCGTCCACCCTCTCTTGGACTCCAAAAGCCACCGACTACGCCACCAACACCTATACGGCTGCACAATGGAAGCAATTAGAACAAATGGGTGCCGTATTCCTGCCACGGACACATGTACGCATCGAAAAAAATATTTTCTATGCAGGTGAAGGGCGTGCCGGATATTGGTTGAGCACTAATTACGGTACTTATTCCACCCATGCCTGTTATGCCGCATTCAGCCCCGGTAGTTCTGCCGGAACTTCATCTGCCGAACGCTGGGGTGGCAATCCTGTGCGCTTGGTACAGGATTTGCCTATAGCCCCATCCTACCAACCACAACCTATCTCCGTGGCAGAAAACAAGAAAGTACGTTTTGCCCCCGGCAACCTACAATGCACCGACCGCAACGCAACTCCAATGACCTGGGCATTTGCGGAGTATCAGTATGACATAGTAGGAAACAACAATACGATGTTCGTTCAAGTAAGTGTAAAACCCCTAAAATTCCAGAAAGCACTGAGCGATAAGATAGACCTCTTGGGTTGGAGTGCAGACCAAGCAAACACCTTGTTTGGCACTATCCCATCTACCGACAGAGCAGACTATGCCGCCAACGAGTTTTTGGATTGGGGAGAGAACATCATCGGTACCGAGCCTGCCGACGAATGGTACACTTTAAGTTCCGAAGAATGGAACTATATCTTTATGGAACGTACCAACGCCACCCAACTATTCGGCTTTGGTTCTGTAAATGGAATAAACGGACTTATTATTCTGCCCGACGCATGGACCACGCCTGCCGGCATTACATTCAACTCGGCGGCCACAAAGAACATCCCGTTAAACGATATGGGAAGCGGATACGAAAACGAGAATAATGACAATTATACACACAACACCTACACCATCTACGAATGGGCGCTGATGGAGCAAGCCGGAGCAGTATTTCTACCCGCCGGAGGTGAACGCAATGGTCTTAACCTGTCGGAGATAAATGCCTCCGGAAACTATTGGTCGGCTTCATTTGTCACAAACGCTGCATTGTGTATGAACTTCAATAATTCGATTCTAAATCCGATGCTTTCCTCCGACCGACCCTCCGGCTATTCGGTCCGTTTGGCACAAGAATATATGCCTACCATCATCATCCAACCAACCGCAAACGGGACAATCAGTGCCGACAAAACAAAAGCCTCAGCAGGCGAGGTGGTTACCATCACCGTTACACCTGACGAGACCTATAAGATATCTACCCTCTCCGTCATATTTGGTAGCACCGCCATTACCCTTACTCCCGTAGCAGGCGAAGAAAACAAGTATCAGTTCACTATGCCTGCCGGCAATGTGGAAGTGAGCGTTACATTCATCCTCGAATATGTGGACCTCGATTTGCCAAGCAAGGTGCTTTGGGCAACTACTAATATCGGAGCAAACACTCCATACGAATACGGCGACTACTTTGCATGGGGCGAGACCGCTCCACGGACAACCGGTTTCGATTGGACCAACTACACTTACTCCAACGACGACGGTAGCGTGATTAACAAATATAACGCCACCGATGGCAAGACTCAACTTGACAGCGATGATGACGCTGCCACACAACAATGGGGTGCACCGTGGTGTATGCCGACTCAAGCAAATTGGCAAGAACTTATCGACAACTGCGATTGGACATGGACCGATGACTACCAAGGTACCGGCATAATGGGTAATATCGTTGCCTCTCGGACCAATAGCGGTGCCATCTTCCTGCCCGCAGGCGGTGCTTACTTGGATAATAGTCTCTCATTCAGCAACACAAGCGGTTTCTTCTGGTCGAGCACCCTGACAAGTGACGAGACCAAAGCATACAAACTCACTTTCAATGCAGGAACGGGCACTGCCTCCCAAGTAACAGACTATATGCGATGGGCAGGTATATCTGTACGTGCTATACGGGAAACCCCGCACACCGCTGTTGAGCAAACTGATGCCTCAGCGGAGACGCAAGTACGCAAAGTGGTTTACAATGGACAAGTGTTTATCATTCGCGGCAACCAAGTATTCACCGTGATGGGACAAAAAGTGAAATAAACAAAAAGAGCAAAGTTATTCAAAAGGGAGCGCTGGTCGTTCCCTTTTGTTTATTTATAGCATTGAGGGAAAAGATTTCTGCATATCCATCGGGGCAAAACAAAAATAGAAAATGAAGCCAAGTATAGACAAATATATAAGGGAAACAACAACTTAACATACAAGAGAAAAAGTCAGGTGGATGTCGGGAGGATGTCGGGAGGATGTCGGGAGGATAGCATTCCCCGTTCCTGTTGTGATGAGCAACACGGTAGGAGATAGAGATAAATAAATAGAGGCGACCGATTTACAGTCGCCTCTATTTTGATAATATGCTTGTTTAAACTATGGACTATGTACTATTGTACATTGTCAGTTACACTCGCTCAATTCGCATCGCCTTCCTCGTTAGTGCCGTTGAGTGCCAGGTCGGCAGCGGCACGTGCAGCCTGAAGCGCAGCATACTCCTCGCGGTTGTGGACAATAATCTTAGAGAAGTCGCGAAGACCCGTACCTGCGGGGATTAAGTTACCACAGATAACGTTCTCTTTCATACCCTCCAAATAATCCACCTTGCCTTGTACTGCCGCCTCGTTGAGAACCTTGGTGGTCTCTTGGAAAGACGCAGCGGACATAAAGGACTTCGTACCGAGTGCCGCACGGGTGATACCTTGCAGAATCTGCTTGGCGGTAGCGCACTCCGCATCACGTGCCTCAACAACTTTCTTGTCGCGACGACGGAGCGAAGAGTTCTCATCGTGGAGGCGACGGGCAGTAACGATTTGACCTGCTTGGAGTACCTCGCTATCACCTGCATCGGTAACCACTTTCTTACCCCATATACGGTCGTTCTCGTCCATAAAGTCCATCTTATCCACCATCTGTCCTTCGAGGAAGCGTGTATCACCGGCATCAAGTATCTCGACCTTGCGCATCATCTGGCGGACAATAATCTCGAAATGCTTGTCGTTGATTTCCACACCCTGCATACGATAGACAGACTGTGCCTCGTTGACAATATAGTCTTGTACGGCAGTCGGACCCTGGATAGCCAGAATGTCATCGGGCGTGATAGCACCATCAGAGAGGGCTACACCCGCACGTACATAGTCGCCTTCCTGCACCAGGATCTGCTTGGACAGAGGTACGAGATATGCTTTCTGCTCACCAAGTTTAGAGGTAACAAAGAGTTCGCGGTTACCACGTTTAATCTTACCGAAGGACACCTCACCATCAATCTCGGCAACAATAGCAGGGTTAGACGGATTACGTGCCTCAAATAGTTCGGTAACACGCGGAAGACCACCGGTAATATCACCTGCAGAACCCATAACACGCGCCATAGTGAACAACAAGTCACCCGCTTTCACCTCTGCGCCATCGGCGTGAACAAGGCTTGCTTTAACAGGCAAGTTGTAGGTACGGAGCACATTACCCGCTGTATCAAGGATATGTGCGGAAGGCATCTTGGTCTTGTCCTTGGTATCGGTGATAGACACCTCTTTCTTACCCGTTTGTTCGTCCACCTCAGTGAGTGAAGTAACACCCTCGATGACATCTTCGTACTGGATACGACCTGTTTGCTCGATGACGAGGGAAGCCTTGTAGGGGTCCCACTCGCAAACAACCGTCCCCTTGTCATACTTGTTGCCCGGTGTAACGAACAACTTGGAAGCATAAGGGATATTGAAAGTAGTGAGTACCACACCGGTCTTCTCGTCCTTGAGTTGCATCTCGTTAAGACGGCTCACAACAATAACATCACCCGATTCGGTGGTGATAGTACGGAGATCTTCAATCTCAATGATACCCTCGCGCGGAATAGCATAGGTATTCTGTGTAGCGGCGTTGCCTGCGACACCACCCGAGTGGAAGGTACGGAGAGTCAACTGCGTACCAGGCTCACCGATGGCTTGTGCAGCGATGACGCCGACAGCCTCACCTTTCTGCACCATCTTACGCGAAGCCAAGTTACGACCATAGCACTTAGCGCAAACACCGTGCTTGGACTCGCAAGTGAGTACGGAACGTATCTCAACCTCCTCGATACCGGCAGCCTCAATAGCCTCGCAAGCCGCCTCACGGATCTCTTCTCCTGCGGCAACAATAAGGTTACCGTCAAGGTCGTGAATATCGTGCACGCTGACACGACCGAGAATACGCTGAGTAAGGGTTGCAACAACAACATCGTTCTGCTTGATAGCGCGAGCGGTAAGACCACGGAGCGTACCACAATCCTCCTCGTTGATGATAACATCGTGCGACACATCAACCAAACGACGAGTCAGATAACCGGCGTCGGCCGTCTTCAGAGCAGTATCGGCAAGACCTTTACGCGCACCGTGGGTAGAGATAAAGTACTCCAACACTGACATACCCTCCTTAAAGTTCGCAAGGACAGGGTTTTCAATAGTCTGACGGCTGTCGGTAGAACCCGCTTTCTGCGGTTTCGCCATAAGTCCACGAACACCTGCCAACTGCTTAATCTGCTGTTTGTTACCACGGGCACCAGAGTCCATCATCATATATACAGAGTTGAAACCTTGGTCTGCCTCCTGCATGTGTTTCATCAAAATGTCTGTAACCTCGGTATCGACTTTGTTCCATGCTGCGATAACGTTGTTGTAACGCTCATCATCGCCCATCTCACCAAAGTTGTACATCTCGGTAATGTTCTCAACCTCTTGCTGACCACGAGCGATAATACCCGCTTTTTCCTCTGGAATAAGGATATCGTTAAGGTTGAAAGACAAACCGCCACGGAAGGCTTTGTAGTAACCAAGGTTCTTGATATCATCAAGAAACTGTGCCGTACGTGCCACACCGCAAGTCCTGATAACTTTGGAGATGATAGACTTAACGGCACCTTTCTTCATTACCACATTTTGGTAACCAACAGCAGCAGGAACATACTGGTTAACCATCACACGCCCCGGAGTAGTCTCAATAATATGGTTGACATGCTCGCCATCAACAATGTCGTCTATACGTACTTTTACTTTGGCATGAATATCCACACGTCCCTCATTGAGAGCCACAGTACACTCTTCAGGCGAGTAGAACGTAAGTCCCTCCCCCTTAACACCGGAACGCTCTTTGGTAATATAATACAAACCGAGAATCATATCCTGCGAAGGCACGGTAATAGGGTTGCCATTAGCGGGGTCGAGGATATTGTGCGAACCGAGCATCAAAAGTTGTGCCTCCAAGATGGCTTCGTTAGAGAGTGGCAAATGGACTGCCATCTGGTCGCCATCAAAGTCGGCATTGAAACCTGCGCAAGCGAGCGGGTGCAACTGGATAGCCTTACCCTCGATCATTCTGGGTTGGAACGCCAAGATACCATGTCGGTGCAGCGTCGGCGCACGGTTGAGCAGGACTGGGTGTCCCTCCATTACATGCTCCAAAATCTCATAGATAACAGGTTCGCGACGGTCGATGATTTTCTTAGCCGACTTTACCGTTTTCACAATACCGCGCTCGATGAGTTTGCGAATGATAAACGGTTTATATAGTTCGGCAGCCATTTCCTTAGGCAGACCGCACTCATGCATATTCAACTCAGGACCTACAACAATAACCGAACGTGCCGAATAGTCCACACGTTTACCGAGCAAATTCTGACGGAAACGACCTTGTTTACCCTTAAGAGAGTCGGAAAGGGACTTCAAAGGGCGGTTGGCTTCCGATTTGATAGCCGTAGTCTTACGCGAGTTGTCAAAGAGCGAGTCAACAGCCTCTTGGAGCATACGTTTCTCATTACGGAGAATGACATCCGGCGCTTTGATCTCAATAAGACGTTTGAGTCGGTTATTACGAATGATAACACGACGATACAGATCATTGAGGTCAGACGTAGCGAAACGTCCACCATCCAACGGAACCAACGGACGCAACTCAGGAGGAGTAACCGGAATAACCTGCAATACCATCCATTCTGGACGGTTTTTGCCTTTCGATGCACGGAACGACTCTACAACTTGCAGACGTTTCAATGCCTCCTGCTTACGCTGAACGGAAGTGGAAGTGCTTGCTTGATCACGGAGTTGGTAACTCAATGTATCAAGATCGATATTGCAAAGCAAGTCATAAATAGCATCGGCACCCATCTTGGCAATGAACTTGTCGGGATCGCTATCATCAAGCATATCATTGTTCTCCGGCAAAATATCCAGAATCTGTGCATATTGTTCCTCGTCAAGAAGCATACGGTCTTCGATAGGCAAGCGATTCTTATCGTCTTTGTTTTTCTCACCAATCTCCTGACCTGCCAATGCACCCGCCTTGACTACGATATATTTCTCGTAGTAGATGATTGAATCCAGTTTCTTGGTCGGGATACCTAACAAGGAAGCCATCTTGCTCGGCAAAGAACGAAGGTACCATATATGAGCCACAGGCACAACGAGTTTGATATGTCCCATACGCTCACGACGAACTTTCTTCTCGGTAACCTCTACACCGCAACGCTCGCAGACAATACCTTTGTAGCGAATACGTTTGTACTTACCGCAATGGCACTCATAGTCCTTGGTCGGACCAAAAATACGCTCGCAGAACAAACCATCGCGCTCCGGTTTGTAGGTACGGTAATTGATCGTTTCCGGCTTGAGAACCTCACCACTGGAGAGTTGCATAATCTCGTCAGGCGAAGCCAAACCAATTGAAATCTTGGTAAAACCGTTTTTCTTATTATCTTGTTTAAAAGCCATAATCGTGATAAATTATTCCATTGTGATTGAAAGTGCCAAACCTTGCAACTCATGCAGGAGAACATTAAGCGACTCAGGAAGCCCTGGCGTCGGGAATGGTTCACCTTTGACGATAGCCTCATAGGTGCGGGCACGTCCTGTAACATCATCAGACTTAACGGTGAGAATCTCTTGCAAGGTATGAGCAGCACCGTGTGCCTCAAGTGCCCAAACCTCCATCTCACCGAAACGCTGACCACCGAACTGTGCCTTACCACCTAACGGCTGTTGCGTAATCA
>USNU01000015.1 GCA_900556095.1 uncultured Bacteroidales bacterium
TTGTGCTTGCAGTCGCCGGCGCAGCATAAGCGTCATGCGGTCCTCCTCTATCTGCGAATCACCGTAATGCACCACCCGTATGCTATGTTCTTCCGCCTCCGCCAACGAGGAATAAAAAGCACTCAGATATGTGCGTGTATCTACAGCAAGGTGGTTTTGATGAAGAGTTGTATCCCGGGTTTGCGTTTCGAAGTTATTTTCCCTGTTCTTTCCCTGTTCTTTCCCAGAGGATAGCGTATCTTCTGCCAAGTCTTTGTCCTGAATATTCTTGAAATCTGTATCATCAAGATATTCTGTTTCCCCTGCCGGTAATTCTTCCTCTTCCGTGGATTGCGTATGGTCCATGTCTAAAACCGATGCCAATGTAGTCCATCTCAGTTCGAGCCAACCGATATGGATATTATCCTTAGGGAATACTACACACAGCCCCCCGAAGAGAGCAATACAAAGCCAGATAAACAGAGCAATACGACGGGGCGGCATGGATAATCAGGAATAAAATATAATGTAGTAGATGTCAGAAACACATTTTCCCTGCAAAGGTACAACTAATTATCCGTACTGCCAAATACGGAATGCGTTTTGTCTTCGCAGCAAGCGCCTTATAGGGGGCTTAGGGTATATTAACCTGAAAACAAACAAGACAGATTAAGGAAAACGGACGACTTATTTTTTCCACAGTGCTTTGGTGAAGAGGAGTAGGACGGTGAAAATCTCCAGACGGCCGATGAGCATGACAAATGTCATTGTCCACTTAGCCACGACGGGGAAATCGGTATAGGTGCCCACAGGACCAAAATGTCCGATACTGACTCCCACATTGCCTATACCTGATACTGCGGTGCCGATAGCCTCGTCGAATGCTACCCCCGTGGCACAGAAAATCAGTACCGCAATGCCGATGATGGTGATATAGAAAAAGAGGAACGCCATCACATTGCTAATCGTCTGTTCGGAGACCGAATGACCATTGAATCGCACGGGCAAGACGGCGTTTGGGTGGATACGTCGTTTGAGTTCGGTCATTGCGCTCTTGGCGAAGATACCTATACGCACCCATTTGATACCGCCACATGTACTACCAGACGAGGCTCCGGTGAACATTATAAAGAAGACCATTGCCCAGAACAATTTGGGCCATGTCATATAGTCGCTTGCTGCAAAGCCCGTGGTAGTCATGGCTGACACCACAGTGAAGAAACTCTTTCGGAAAGCCCTTTCTGCATCCCAAAAGAAGTCTGCATCTACAATAAACTGATTAGGTATAGGCTCTATAAAATTGTAGTGCAAGAATAGTCCTGTACTCAGCACTATGGTGCACAGTGCCACCGCACCTGCATACCACTGAGTTTCTTCGTCATGGAGCAACCGCGTTGGTTTGCCACGAAACAGAAATATCAATTGTGTGAAATTGATTCCCGAAAGAAACATAAATATAGTGATAGTGTATTGAATAGCGGGCGAGTAGTTGATGATACTGGCATTCTTCGTGGAGAAACCACCCGTGGCTATGGTGGACATCGAGTGGCACACAGAATCAAACCCATCCATACCGAGCAACCATAAAATCCCTGTTTCTGCCATAGTCAGAAAGATATACATACCCCACATGTGTTTGGCAGTATCGGCAATACGAGGCGACAGTTTCTCATAACTGACGCCCGTAGCCTCGGCGGCGTACAACTGCATACCGCCCAAACCGAACATTGGTAATATCGCCACACTGAGGACGATAATCCCCATACCGCCAATCCAGTGGGTCATAGCACGCCAAAGGAGTACACCATGCGTCATCACCTCCACATCGGGGATGACGGATGCCCCCGTGGTGGTAAGACCTGACATTGTTTCAAACCAACAATCAGTGATTGTAAGCATTGCCCCGCTCAGCCAATAGGGCAACATTCCGAAGATAGAATAGACCACCCATACAGTTGCTACAATCACATATCCTTCGCGTTCCCCCACGTGTTTGGTTGCCTCGCGTCCGCATACACATAGCAGCAGACCGCCCAACAGTGTGATGATGGTGGATACCACGAAAGCCCCCGTGTCAGGGGCGCGATAGGCCCACGAGACACAGGTAGGTATCAACATAAAGAGCGACTCGATACAGAGCAGCACTCCCATCGTCTTGATGACCAATCGCCAGTTAAAAGTCCGCGTCATAGATAATCCGTCTTTGCTCTTTTATTTGAAGAAGTGTTCCAGTCGGCGCAGCACATGTTTTTTGCAGAACACCACCACTTGGTCGTTGGCGATGATACGTGTCTCGCCGTTGACCAACACTCCCTCGCCTGCGCGCACGATGGCACCGATATTGGTGTCTTCGGGGAGTTCCATATCGCGCACTTTTCCCCGCGTGATACGACTTCCCTCCTTGGCGATAAACACCACTATCTCGGCGTCTGCGCTGGTCAGGTTGTGGATATTCAGCACACTCGCGTCCAACAACATCTGATAGATATAGGATGCGGTGATGGTTTTTTTGTTGAGCACGGTGCCTATATCCAACGCCTCAGCCATAGGTATATAGTCGATATTCTCGACCTCGGCGATGGTCTTCCCTACCCCGAACCGCTTTGCCGCCAGGCAGGCGAAGATGTTTGCCTCGCTGCTGTCGGTAACCGCCACAAAGGCATCGGCATCTTGTATGCCCTCCTCCTTGAGGACCGTCATATCCGATCCGTCGGCATTGATAATCAGCGCATGCGGGAGTTTTTCCGACAGTTGGGTGCATACCTCGCGGTCTTTCTCCAGAATCTTGATATTCAGGTCTTCGGGGAGTGCTAACGCGGCTTTGCGCGTGATACGCGAACCTCCGAAGAATATGATGTTGTGTATATCTCCTTTGTGCTTTCCCAACTGCTCACGCAGAAAATCCATTTCCTCGCGGTTGCAGACCACATACACTACATCGCCCGCCAACACTTGGTCGCTACCACGCGGGATGATCGTTTCGCTTTCACGCTTGATAGCCACAATACGGAACCGACCGTGGTTGTAGATACCCGAACTGAAAGTCTTGTTGACTACCGCCGCGCCCTCGCGCACTTTCACGACGCATAGTTCCATCGCGCCATGGCAGAGAGAGAGGTGAAACCGCATCCAGTTGGTGCGCAGCGACTCCTCTATCTCGTTGGCGGCAAGCACCTCAGGGTAGATTAGGTGGTTCAGCCCCATCTGCTCAAAGAGACCTTTGTTGCCGGGCAGCAGATACTCGTAGTTGTCGATACGCGCCAAGGTACGCTTTGCACCTAACTGATTGGCAATCAGGCACGAAGTGATATTCTCGGTCTCTACGGGGGTAACGGCGATAAACAAATCGACGTTCTTCACCCCTATATCCTGCAAATCGTGGATAGAAGTGGGGCTGCCGACCTTGGTCAGCATATCATAATCAGCGTCTAAGAAGCCCAATCGCTCTCTGCTCTCGTCCAACAGGCTGATTTCCATCTCCTCTTCCGACAGCAACTTCGCCAAGTGGGTTCCTACCTCTCCTGCTCCTACAATGATAACACGCATAGTTAATTGTGAATTAAGAATGAAGAATTATGAATGGCAATTCTCGCTGATTGTTTGGGCGATGCCTTCGGCGTCGAGAGCGAGCATGTGGTTGAGTTCGGCGGTGCTGCCATGCTCCACAAATCGGTCTTGCACCCCCAAGCGCACCACACGGGGAGTATAAGCATGGTCTGCCATCCATTCCAATACTGCCGAACCGAGTCCGCCACACACCTCGCCATCCTCCACGGTAATCAGTGTCTTATACTTTTTGCCTATCTCGTGCAACAAACTATCGTCCAACGGCTTGAGCCAGCGCATATCGTAATGCCCCACCTCCGCACCGTTGGGGAGGGTTTGCAGGGCGGCTTGGACGGTGTTTCCGATAGCACCAATAGACAGCACCGCTATGTCTTTACCCTCTTGCAGACAGACCCCCTTGCCGTATTCCACTGGCGTATGCCTCTCCGCCAAGACACTCCTGCCACGCGGGTAACGGATAGCCACAGGACCATCCAAACGCTGCGCCAGCGTCATCATATCGCGCAAGTCCTCCGCCACACAGGGTGCACAGATAGACATATTAGGTATCGGGCGCAGGTATGCCATATCGAACAGACCATGGTGGGTGGCACCGTCGTTGCCCACTATCCCCGCGCGGTCGATACACAACACCACATGCAGGTTGGGCAGTGCCACATCGTGGATGATATTGTCGTACGCCCGCTGCATAAACGACGAGTAGATATTGCAATAGGGGAGCAGTCCCTCTTTCGCCATACCCGCCGAGAACGTAACCGCATGCCCCTCGGCAATCCCCACATCGAACACCCGCGACGGCATTTCTTTTTGCATAATCGTCATCGAGCAACCACTGGGCATAGCCGGCGTAACACCCACGATATCAGGGTTTTGCTTTGCCAACGCCAGCAACTGTTCGCCGAACACCTCCTGCCAAAGCGGTGCCTGTGCTTTTAGCGCGCGCTCACCGGTAGCCACATTGAATTCGCCGGGCGCGTGCCAAACGGTCTGGTCGTTCTCCGCCGGCGCATATCCTTTGCCTTTCTGCGTAACGATATGCAGCACTTTCGGACCCCTGTGGTTCTTTATCTCCGACAGAATACGCACCAGCGAAACCACGTCATGCCCGTCTGCAGGACCGAAATAGCGGATATTCAGCCCTTGGAAGATATTGCTCGGTTGGTGCGAGAGTATCGCTTTCAGGCTGTTGCTCTGCCGCAACACACGCTGTTTCTTGCGGTCGTCTATTAGGTGCATACGGACAGCCAAACGGTATAGTTTCCAACGCCATTTGTTATAGCGTTCACTGGTCGTCAGGTCGAGAAGATACTGTGTGAAACCGCCATGGATAGGGTCAATCGCCATATTGTTGTCGTTCAGGATAATCAGCAGATTATTCTTATCCATCGAGGTGTTGTTCAGCCCCTCAAACGCCAATCCGCCCGTCATGGCACCATCGCCGATTATCGCCACCACGTTCTTATTCTCGTGCCTCATCTCCGAAGCGATGTCAATACCCAATGCCGCAGAGATAGAGTTGCTGGCATGCCCCGCCACAAAAGCGTCATACTCGCTCTCGGCGGGCGTGGGGAAAGGCGCAAGTCCCTTAAATTGACGGTTGGTATGGAAACGCTCGCGCCGACCGGTGAGTATCTTGTGGGCATACGCCTGGTGCCCCACATCCCACACCAATTTGTCCGACGGGGTGTTGAATACGTAGTGTAGCGCAACGGTCAGTTCGATACTGCCCAACGACGACGCCAGATGTCCCGGGTTATGACTCAGTTCTTCTATGATAAACCGCCGCAATTCATCGCATACCGCGGGTAGGGCTTCCGTGGGGAGTTTTTTCAAATCCGCAGGCGAGTCAATCTTGCTTAGGTAGGGATATGTGTTATTATGTTCTGTTGTATTTGCCATGTTTTTGATTAAAGTTCGCAAAGTTACAACTTATTTCCGATATATGCAAGAGTATGCCGTTAATGCATAATGCAGTCTTTTGCATAATCATAATACGAATTACGGTGATGATATGGTCAGAGAAAGGTGGTTATGTATTATTGCCTACTATCAGAGTATTTAGCAGGTGTGGAAAATGCTATATGGAACTGACAATTCGTAAAAAAGAAAGAAAAATAAGGTTCGAAACTTGTATATATTGTTTTTTTAACCTATTTTCGCAGCAGAAGACAAAGTGCTTCGTCTAATTACCATTGATTGTTTAATCCATTAAAAACTTAACCGTATGCAAGAGTTTAACAAAGACATTATTGAAGTGGTTTGGGAGAAAGGTCGTATCATAGAAGGATATGATCCTGCCAAGTTCCGCCAAGATGCGTGTGGCGCATGGATCACCCGCGATAAATATGGCGATAAGACCAGTAATTTCGGCTGGGTGATTGACCATATATGTCCCCGCAGTCTGCTCGAAAGACACAATGTTCCCGAAGATGCAGTGAATGACGTGGTCAATCTGCAACCGATGCATTGGGCAAACGATATGTCGAAGGGTGAGAGTTACCCGATATTTTTGTCCTCACGCTATGCCGTAGAGGGCGACAATATCACCCTTGTGCAGAGTTTTATCATCAATGATGCCGTTCGCACGGCGGTGGATAAGTTCTTTGAACCGTTTTTCAAGCCCAGCAGCGGCGAATAATGCATAATGCATAGTAAAACAGCCCGCTTTCTCGAGAATTACTCTTTGAGAGAGCGGGCTGCTGTTTTTTGTTTTCCGCTTGCCGTTATTCCTTTTTTTGTGCCAGGAGTTGGTCTATTTTCTCATTCAGTTCCTTCACTTGTTTCTCAAGGTCATCGTTGTTGTCGCTTACCATCGCGTCCACAAAGATAGAGTTGACCAACGACAAACCGATAATGCTGCAAAGCACCAGCAACAGGCTGAAATACAGGCGTACCCAATGGGCCGTTACAATAGAAGATCCGGCGGCAATCGTATCAGGTATCTCGTTCCATCCCTCGCCCGTGCAGATACGGAAAATGGAGTAGATGCTGTCGATAGGTGTGGCAAAGTACTCTGGTGCCGAGTCGCGGAAAAGGGCGCACGACACCAGTGCCACTATCAGTATCAGCACCAAGAATCCGGCAAAGACTCCATAACTATCCCGCATCGCCTTGCCAAAATTCTTGGCGATATTGGCGAAATTGGGGAAAATATGGATAATACGGAAAAAACGCAGTACGCGCAGTAACCTCAGTACCAACAAGATAGACAGATTGCCCAATATGCCTGTCGGCACAAAAAACGCCACTATCGAGGGTAAGGACAATATCACCAACGTACCGTCCAAGCGGTTCCAACCGTTTCGCCAATAGCCTTTGATACCGTATTCTACTTGCTTCACCACCATCTCAATGATAAAGATAAGTGTGCAGACGAGGTCGGCAATCGCCAATGCCATATTATTGACACCGCTCTCTTGGGCAAAGATAATTGCTGCATTGAGGATAATTACGCACAGGATAATATGTTCATTGAGAAAGATTTTTTGTATCAGTTGTTTCATATTGTTTCAATAGTTTGTTTATTGACGTACAAAGGTATTGCTTTATCAGGACACACAAATAACAATCCGCCTTCTCGAAGGTGGAAACTTACAAGAAAGAGGATTGTTATCTACTATATGGTGGGTTATTCTCCGCGTGAGGCTTGACCGATAGTCAGGTTGTTATCCACACAGCGGTTGCCTGCAGGGTCTTTGATTTGCACTTTCAGTCCGTAGGCTGTGTCGAACAGTTTCTCGGCGTCGCCTACTTTCATAGAGGCTTTGATTCTGATTTCTTCTGCCGCACGTGTCTTGATGTCTTTTGCGGTTCGGTCGTTCAGTTGCTTGAGTGTCATTTCGGGGTCGGCGAGTTGTGCGCCCTTATAGATAGCAAGTGTGCAACCGAAGGTCTCTTTGAAGTTCTTGCAAATGCTTTTTACTTTCATTTGTGGTGCCACCGAGAACTCTGCGTTCGTAAAGTGGTCTTTGATGCTGTTAATCAGTCCCATTGTATTTGTAATTTATGTGGTTAATAATTGAAAATCAGTTCAGACGGCTATTTCGTATTTTTGCTCTACGCTCAGCAGGTATGCTTCATATTGCTGCAAATCTGCCCGAATGGCAAAGGCTTCAGGGAACACTTCTTTGAGTTCTTTTTGCTTGGCGCGTATCTCAGTCAGTTGCGTGTCTAACTCACTTATTTCCTGCTGCTTGGCATCCATCTTTTGCTGTATCTCTTTTTTGAGGTTGAATTTGAGCATACTTGTCTCATTGTATTGGTGCTTGAGTTCGTCGAGGTTGCTGAGCAGTGTTGTCCGCTGTTGTAACAGATCGCTTTCCTCTTTGGCAATCGCATCAGCCAACATACAAAAGGCGTCAATGTCCATGTCCCTGTGGTTGTTGGCAGCATCGCCGAGCATACCAAACACAGCGGTAAAGGTTTTATTGAGCGCAGCAGTGTCAGTTTTGCCATTGCGAATGATGCCTGCCAATCCTTCGGCTAAATTGGTCATTTTGGATTGGTCAATAAAGGCAGCATGTTTGCGCGCTATCTGCAATTTGGCGATACGGCGTTTCTCTACCAATTGTTTGCGGTAGCGGAGAAGCATACCTTTGATTTGGATTGATGGTCCTATTAAGTCAGCGTATTGATCGAAGGTGTCGAAGAGTTGCTCTGTGACCACATCAAACCGGTGTTGTTTCTCCGCCAATTGTTTCTTGTCGCTATGGTATTTGATGACCTTCTTTACAAAATTGCTTTGTGTTTCAGGTTCTGCGAATATGTTTTTCACTATAATTTTTGCAATCTTTGCCGATTTGAGTTTTCCACGAATCCCCACAATCATTTGTGCCGATTGAGTTACCGTTTCGGATAGCATTTCACCCGCCTGCGAAAGTAGTTGCAATCCCTCTTGCTTATGGTTGTTTTCCGCTAAAAGCAGGGTGGCTTCCGTGAAGAACATATAGTTTTGGAACATGGCGGCAAACGCTTTGCGAATATCGGTGCGGGCATTGTCGTCTTCTGCCAGTTGGATAGCATCGTGGAGTGCGACAATCATATTATCGACAGCCATACCCGTCAGTGTCGGCGATTGTACGTAGCGCAGCACTTTCAGTTGGCTTTGCAGTACCTGCATAGCGGACGGTGTGGCATCGGGTTCCAACGATTGCAGCCAAGTCTGCATACCCCCGATAGTACTGACGATGGTCTGTCCGTTTTCTTCATAGAAACCGGAGGCAATCTGCTCTTCGCGCTGCCGTTTTTGCTCTTTCTCTTGTTTTGCGGCTTCGTTTTTTTCCGCGAGGTCTTGTGTTACCTTCTTGGCGGAGTTGCTGAGCGACTGCACCAAATCGGAAGAGGAGGAAACGGCTTTGCTTGCAGCAGAAGATACATCACGCAGCAATCCCGTTGCTTGTTTTTTGAATGTGTTTAAATCCATGATTTAATGTTAGTCGGGTATCGTTATTTTACCGTAAAAACAGGTTTGAAGTATTCGGTATGAGGTACGGCGCTCAGGGCTTCGAGCCATACATAGTTGTTGTAGCGCATGCGCTCATTCAAGAAACCGAGATAGATGGTCTTGTAGCCTTTCGACGGAATACGTCCGTTGCACGACTGTGTGCCCATCGTAGAATAGTCCACATTGTAATTGAGCGTGGATGGTGCTGTGCCGTCTTGGAACTTCTTGGCTTGTGCTGCGTTGTAGAACACATACATATTGATATACGCATCTTCTTCGCGTGGAGGTACATTCTCTCCCAACAGCGTGGCAATCAGTCCGCTGCCCCGATGGCTCTCATAGATGGGCAGTCCTAAGACCTTGATGCGGCGGTAGGAGGTCTCCATATCTCTATAGAAATCGCCATCGGTACTCTTGTTGCTTTCGTTGGTGGAGATACGCAAAGAGTAGAGCACATCGGTGGCACCGGCTGGTACTTGCAACGCCACGATAGCCCGATAACTACCCGAAAAAGCGGCTTTCAGTTGTCCGCGTAGGGTGAACTTGCGCGGTTCGTCGAAGAGGTTGGTCATCTTGATGCCGCGGACAGGTGCTGCCAGGAAGTCGCCTTTTTGCGCCTCCACGCTATCCACCCGAACCGACTTGGTACCCGCAAGGCGGGACACATCCTGCGTCTTGTAGCCTATCTTGATGTTGGTATATTGGCGTGTCTTGGGCGTAACCTGTACGAGATAGATTGCACTGAAAGAGATGTTGATAGAGTCTCTGACAAGGGTCTTGCCCGCATACGTTTTGAGCAGTTGGTGGCTGTCCGCATTGTAGATACGTACATCTGCCGGTTTCTCTGTCTCGATGCGGTATATCAACTTGTCGCCGCGCTCCAGTAGTTCTGCGTGGCTTCCAACAGTTCCTGCGGCTTGTGGTGGACGGACACAAAGACATTGGGCGTTTGGGTTGCGACCAACTCATTGACGGAGTTGTGCAGGTCGTCTATCTGCCGGCGCAGTGCCTCGCATTGTGCATTGGAGGCAGAGTCTTGTGTGGCGGGGTTGTACTCGAAGACCAACTGCTCGTTGAGGGCGTATAGTGAGGTGATTTGTTTGGCAGACAAAGTTCTGCCGTGGCGGCAGTCTATTCGCAGGTCGTTGAGGAGTTTCCGAGTCTGTTGTGCTGCTTGGCTGACTGTGGCATACTGCTCTGCCGTTTGGCTGTCCATACCTTGTTGGGTCTTGCCCGTACTGCTTCCGCACCCCATAAGGGCAATGGTGCAGAGGAGGGCAATAGAAGTGTGTAGGTGTTTCATTGTGAATATGTTATTCTTATAATGATTTGTCTATGCGGCGTATTTGAGTATCATCTGTATCGCCATAAGCGAGCCAAGAGCATGCACCCATAGGAATGGCTCTGTTTTTAGTAACGCCATCGGAAATAATGGCATATATCTGCAATGGCGTTTGAGCGAGGTGGTCTTCCCATTCAGAGCCAAAACATCTATCCGTTGCATTTCGCCAGTCGCCTTTTAATACGCAATAGAGTATGTTTTGTATTCCCTCTTGTTCTGCAGTATCGGGTACTTCCGTGAGGTGGTCGATAATGAGGAACCCCTCTTGCAAGGAGGCTAATTTGTCTTTCAACTCTGCGCGTGCATAGAGCGTTTGGGCATCAATGAAAGCAATCGGTTTGCCTTCCTTTTGCAGCAAGGATTGCAATTCGTGGGCAAAATCACAATCTGCATCATTATTCACAATGATTGTGGAATTCGGATATCTTCTCCAACGAAAGATATTGTCATATACCAGATTAAGCATACTTGTTATTATTTAGATGAAACATTTGTAAGCAAGCAGGAACCCAATCCCGCTTGCCCTGTGAACCCAAAGCGTTTTATTACAAAAACCACAACAATACGACAATAACTAAAAGAATTATTGATATAGTGTGGAATATTAATTTGACCTTACGACCGATTCCTGTTCGTTTGTCTACTTTTATAAAAATCCATTCTAAAATAACTAAGAACATGAATATCCCAAATAGGATCAAATCTGATGAGTTTTCCATAATTGCTTTGTTTTTTATAGATTATTTTTTCTTGTACATAAAGGGGTTGGCGGCTCCTTTTTGTGTATATGTAGCGGGGAGACGCTTGCCCACTAACCGGCGCATATCTGCATTAGTGGTAGGCTTGCCGGTGAACTCAATACGCGGTGCTTCTGCTGCTGAGGTGTGCCATTCCGATACATCATACACCTCGCGGACGATACCTTGTAGCACTGCAAGGACATACTTGTATTGCGTGGCTTTCTCTAAGGTTGCTTTCCAGCAACCGCGCGTAGCGTCGTACAGATTGCCCTTTTCTTCGATGGCTTTTTGTGAGGTCTTGATGATGATATAATCCTCCTTAGGCTCTGTATATTCAGCAACGTCTTGGGTATTGTGCGGTATTTTTTCCGCTTTCAAGTCTGTTGCTTTGGGAGTTTCGGGGATAGATTTCTCTTCTTCCTGTTTATGAGAACCTCCGAAGCGTTGAAACAGGCGTTGGAACACTGATGGTTTCGCTTCTGTTTTTGGCTGAGTAGAATTTGTCTTGGTTTCTTCTTTCTTTGGATCAGGAGCGGGGTGTGCTGCTTCTATTGTTTTGGCGGTACGGGCTTTGCGTTTCCGTTTCGGGAATGAATTTGCATCCAAGAAATTGATCTGAGCATCGCTTGGGAATGCATTCGAAGCGATATTTATTTCTTCGCTATAGATATTCACAACCTTAACTCCACTCTTAAGAAATGCTCCTTCCATTATTTCTTTTACCGAAGCGGGGATGTTCACTTCGGTCATAGAGGTACATCCATTAAAGGCACTTGCGGAAATTCTAACTAACGATTCGGGAAAGGATACATTCTGCAATGCGGAACAACCATAAAAGGCAGACGGACCAATTTCTTTTATTTTGTCTCCAAAGTCAATTATCTTAAGAGAAGAACAACCATAAAAGGCGTTCCTACCTATAGTTTCTAACCCATCACCAAAATAAAGTTGTTCAATTGCGGTACATTCTCTAAATGCATCTCCCCCAATTTCTTGTAAAGAATTAGGGAAATTAATATCTTTGAGATT
>USNU01000016.1 GCA_900556095.1 uncultured Bacteroidales bacterium
CATCATCAACGCCGCTGACGTAACGCATCCAGCCTGCAACGCCTAATGCCAGCAACGACCAGTCCGTTTCGCGCCCCTGATGTATGCGAATACCTGCCAGCATGCGTTGCGGTAATTTCTGGCTGCCATCCATCGCGATTTGCCAGGTCTTATGTTTCAGCGCCGGATTAGCAAAACGTGCCTTATAAACCGCCAAAGCTTTCTCCAACGAAACCTTATCCAAAGTTTCTACATTCCAAAGTATGGTGCGATCGGAATGATTGCTGCCCATTACGGAAACAGAGTCTGCAAAAACAGCCTTGGGATTCTTATCCTTATTGAGCAGTTGATTATGCAAAAGCCCCACCAGCGTCCGATAAGCATCTTCATCGTAACGGGGAGCAGTGAACTGCAAGTAGATTAACTGAAGCATCGTTTCGAGGTCTTTGACAGACGAAGATCCACTCATTGTCTCGGAATAAGCATTGATAGAAGCGTCCACACTGACCGTCTTGCCCGCAAGGGCTTTTTGCAAGTCGGTACGTGAGAGATTACCTAACCCCATCATACTCACAACATCTGCAGCAAGGTTAGCCGACGGCAGGTCTTCGGTAGTTACAAGCGACAAACCGCCTTGGGAAAAAGCATTGAGTAGTATCTCGTCTTGCTTGAAGGCGGTAGGTTTGATAACCACTTTCACGCCATTGGAGAGCGTCCACTCGGTGGTACCCAACTCGGTATTGGTGGTTGTCTTCTTGATTTTGCCTGTACGCGGGGCTTTCTTAACCAACTCAGTATTGACTACCTCCTCTTTCGGAGCCTCTATCTCCATAGTCTCGGTCTCTTTAAGCAACAAGAGAACCATCTCCTCGGTAGGGATATTAACCCCCTCTTTGAGAGGTCCGGTGATAGCTACGGTAGGTTTGTCATCAATGAATTGTTTGGCGATCTCGTTTACAGAAGCTAGATCTATCATCGGAAGAACTTGTTTGACAAAATTGTATTCCCATTCAATCCCTGGCATAGGTTCATGGTCTTCAAAGTTGCGGATACACTCTTGCGCAATAGCACGATTCTTGCGGTTGTTGCGCTCGTTGTAAGCTTTCTCCATAGTATTGAGGAACTCGGTCTTAACGCGTTCTAACTCAGCATTTGTAAAGCCATAACGGTGCATTTTCTCCACTTGCAGGAGGAGATCTTTGAGTGCCTCTACCTCTCGTCCTTCCTTAGGAACGGAAACAGCCACAAACGCATCTTTAAGTTTTACAATTTCCCCATAGTAGCAACCGGCACCTTGGAAAGATGCATTGGGATTGAGAGAGAGTTCCTCAAAGCGGTTGTCCAACATATCCGTAATAAGATTGTTGATAACCGTCTGCATGTACGCAGGCAGCGTATTTTGAAATTCGACAGGTATCTGCGAATGTTTGTACTCCAATTCAATACGGGTGCCTTGTGCCTCTGGGTCGAGAGCAATAGCAATCAGTGGAGCAGCGTTGTCCTCTACGGTGTAGAGCGGACGCTCACCACGATTCTCACGGGGGGGAACATCTGCCCAAAGAGCTTTGATTTTCTGCTCAATTTGATCCACATCAATGTCACCCACTACAATGATAGCCTGATTATCAGGACCATACCATTTGTGGTAGTATGCACGCAGAGCATCGTAGGCGAAATTGTTGATAACGGCAGTATCACCAATTACATCGCGTTTAGCATATTGACTACCGGGGTATTTTTTTGCACGTATTTCCTTCCATAAGCGACGGTCGGCAGTACGCCCTGTACGCCACTCCTCACGAATGACACCACGCTCAGCATCAATCTCATCCCCCTCCAATAGTAATCCGCAAGCCCAGTCGTGCATTACTAACAGAGCAGAGTCAACAATTCCCTCACGATAGGTAGGGACATCGGAAAGACGATAAACCGTTTCATCAATGGAGGTGTAGGCATTGATATTCCCACCAAAGTTCACACCCACAGACTCAAAATACTCAATGATACCTTTACCGGGGAAATGCTGCGTACCATTGAATGCCATATGCTCCAAAAAGTGCGCCAAACCATTTTGGTCATCTTCCTCCAATACTGCTCCTACTGCCTGTGCAATATGGAACTCGCAACGCTGTCTGGGTTGCTCGTTATGGCAGATATAGTAGGTGAGTCCATTGTCTAACTGCCCATAGCGTACATTTGGGTCGCGCGGAAGTTGCTCCGGCTGTTGTGCCGAAACGAACAGCGTTGCAGCAAGCAACGCAATACTAAGCGTTAATTTCTTCATTGTCGATAGTATTTGGTGTTGTATTATCTATTTTTTTCTCATTGTCGGCATTGTTTTCCATTTCCGCAGTTTCCTGTTCTTGTTTTTCGTTGGCTTCGATGATTTCATCACCGCGACTCTTCCACGGACGCGGACCAAGAATGTGCTCCACATCTTCGGAAGTGATAACCTCTTTCTCAATGAGCAGTTGGGCTATTTGGTGGTGTCCCTCGGCATTGTCTGTAAGAATTTTACGTGCGCGCACCATCTGCTCAGCAATGATAGCGGCTGTCTCTCTGTCAATCAGTTCTGCCGTTTTGTCAGAATAGGGTTTAGCAAAACCATAATCGTAACGTCCAGTAGAGTCGTAGTAACTGACATCTTTCAGTTTGTCGCTCATACCATAGTAAGCCACCATTGCATAAGATTGTTTGGTAGCCCGCTCAAGATCATTGAGAGCACCAGTAGAAGTCTGATGCAAGAATAGTTGCTCAGCGGCACGCCCCCCCAACAGAGAACAAAGTTCATCGAGAATATGTTCCTTGTTGGTCAGTTGCCTCTCTTCTGGCAGATACCACGCTGCACCGAGAGCGGCACCGCGCGGAACAATGGTCACTTTAACCAGCGGGTTTGCCCAACGCAACATCCACGAGATAGTAGCATGCCCTGCTTCATGATAAGCGATAGAACGTTTTTCTTCTTCGGTAAGAATCTTCGTTTTACGCTCCAAACCACCCACGATACGATCGACGGCATCCATAAAATCCTGTTTGCCGACTTTCTTATGATTATTGCGAGCAGCAATAAGAGCAGCCTCGTTGCATACATTGGCAATGTCAGCCCCCGAGAAACCCGGAGTTTGCTTGGATAGAAAATCAACATCAATGGTATCATCGATCTTGATAGGGCGGAGATGCACCTCAAAGATTTCTTTGCGTTCCTGAAGGTCCGGAAGTTCGACGTGTATCTGCCGATCGAAACGCCCTGCACGCAGCAATGCCGGATCAAGCACATCAGCACGGTTGGTGGCTGCAAGGATAATTACACCCGAGTTGGTACCAAAACCATCCATCTCGGTAAGCAATTGATTTAGTGTTGATTCGCGCTCATCGTTTCCTCCTGCCATCACACTTTTTCCGCGCGCACGACCGATAGCATCGATCTCATCGATAAAGATGATAGCAGGTGCTTTCTCTTTAGCTTGGCGAAAAAGGTCGCGCACACGACTCGCGCCAACGCCAACAAACATCTCGACAAAATCGCTACCTGACATTGAGAAGAATGGTACATCGGCTTCCCCCGCTACGGCTTTTGCAAGCAAAGTCTTACCTGTTCCAGGAGGACCTACAAGGAGTGCACCTTTGGGTATTTTGCCACCAAGATCTGTATATTTCTTCGGATTCTTAAGGAAGGCGACAATCTCCTGCACCTCCTGTTTGGCACCGGTAAGACCTGCCACATCCTTGAACGTAACCTTATCTTTTTTTTCTTTGTCAAAGACCTGCGCTTTGGCTTTTCCGACGCTAAAGATACCGCCTCCCGCTGACATACCGCTGACACCGCGACTCATCCACACAAAAAAGATAATGAGTAGCAGGAACGGAAACGCATTCACCAAGAAAATATACCAATAATTCTTTGATTGTTTATAAGTTACATCTATAGGCTGCTTGCCCATTTCTTTGCGGGTGGCATTCACACCATCAATATACTTGGCAAACTCATCAACACTCGGTATCTGTGCACGCAGTTTGCCGTTTGCCTGCTCGCCCTTGGCTTGCTCACCAAAGACTATGGCATAACTCTTTGGATGGATAGTTGCTTCTACATGATTATCATCGTATACCACCATCTCGCGAACGGCATCGCCTTCAATATACGCCGCCAATTTGGTATAACTCAAGCCTTTTTGTGCGCCACCATCTCCATCACCAAACAGAAAAACGGCTATCAAAAGGAATGCGAATGTGTATAACAGCCAACTAAACCAACGAAAACGCGGCTTTTTCGGTTCTCTCTGTCCATCCGGGTTGGTACCGTTTGGTGCGTTTTGTTCTTTCTTACTCATTCAAAATCATTTTTATTCATCCGGCAATTCGGTTACTTTACCGTCAGCCCAAAGATGCTCTATGTCGTAGTATTCACGGGGCTCACGCTGCATAATATGGACAAATACCGTGCCATAATCCATAGCAATCCACTCAGCGTTCTCCTGCCCTGCCATTGTCAGAGGATGCACATGGGTCATAGTACGAACATAGTCGTCCACCTCATCAGCAATGGCACTTACCTGCGTAGCACTATTTCCCTCTGCAATTACCATATATTCAACGGGTGCCTCTTTAATCTTCTTTAGGCCAATGGTTACGATACGTTGTCCTTTGCGGTTGCGGATACCCTCAATGATGGTCTCCACAAGTTTCTTAGTTGATATTTCTTTCATAATGTATATTTGGAAATTACGTTTAGAGATATTTTGCGGCAAAGTTACTATTTTTTTCTGAGATATACAATAGAAATTGATTTTACCAAAGTCAATCATACAAAATATGCTCCCAATTGCATTAAAACGAATATTCTGTATAAAAAAGCATGCATCACGGATAAGTAGCATATAAATTTACCAAGAATTATTGATACATTCCGCTACAAATGGTTATCAGACACGTTTTTGATAGTGGTAGTCAGAATAATCTTTGTTGCGAGTGCTGTCAAGGCGTGGATATTTGTCGTGGAACTTACGACGGAGATTACGCCACCAACGTGAGATATCATCGCCCTTGCCGTGTCGCCACCAGAGAAGCAACAACCAGCCAAAGAGCATACCGCCGAGGTGGGCGAAATGGGCTACATTGTCGCCCGTAAAGCCAATCACTCCACCGAGCCCCGCAAAGAGTTCGATCAGCGCATAGACAATCACGAAGATACGCGCGCGGATAGGTATCGGCACAAAGAGAATATACATCGGCACATTGGGGAACAGCCACCCGAAAGCGAACAGAACACCGAACACGGCACCCGATGCACCGATAGTAACCATATGATTGATAGCAGAGATAACCTTAACTTCCGGCAGAACAGAGAATGCGTGTTGAATCATCAACGCCCACACGGCTTCCTGCATAAGGGCGGCACCAATACCGCACACGAGATAGTAGATAAGGAATTTACGGCTACCCCACTCGTTTTCCAAAACGGGCGCAAACATCAGCACGGCAAACATATTGCAGAATATATGTCCGAAATTGGCATGCATAAACATATACGTAAATGGTTGCCAAACATAGAATCCCGTTGCGGTGAAATAGTGAAGGCCGAATATATCAGTCAATTGAATGCCATAACGTTGCAGTACGACATCAAGCATCCAAACGATAAAATTCGAGAGGAGCAGGTAGCGTGTAACTGTAGGTAAATTTCTCATAATAAGCACAAAGGTAATACAATAAACACATACAACTATACAAAAAGCGTGCTTTTTTAAGCAAAAATGATGTTTTTTAGGTGAAAAATAGCATTTTTATAGGTATATTGTTTGCGGTTTCGCTTTTTTGTAGTATCTTTGCAAGCGTTATCCGTAGACTTTATAGTCTGTTGGTAAGCAAATTAAACGTTTAATTAATAACCAAAAAACATTTTATTATGAATAAGGCTGAACTCGTTGCTGCCGTTGCAGCAAAAGCTGAAGTATCGAAAGCAGAAGCACAAAAGGTTCTGGATGCAGTATTGGACGTAACCGTAGATGCATTGAAGAAGGGTGAGAGTGTACAACTCGTAGGCTATGCAACTCTGTCTGTAGTAGAGAAAGCTGCTCGCAAAGGTATCAACCCTGCTACCAAACAGGTGATTGACATTCCTGCAAAGAAAGCAGTGAAATTCAAAGCAGGTGCAAAACTCGCTCTCTAATAAGACATAATCGAATAGAACGAGTTGCTCAGTTTGGGCAACTCGTTTTGTGTCGCTAAGTTTCCTACTTGCTCCGCTCGCGAGAAACAAAAGATTTTATTCAGAAGCAGAGACGGGAGACAATCTTTGAGGTATAAAATCTGAAAAAAAATAAAAAGATATGTTGAATGTAATTCTTTGTGGTGCACCCGGCAGCGGCAAAGGGACACAATCTGATTTCATTGTAAAAAAATACGGTTTACAACACCTGTCAACAGGCGATGTGTTGCGTGCTGAGATTAAGTCGGGCAGCACACTCGGGAAAGAAATTGACGCTATCATCTCGAAGGGAGAATTGGTACCTGACGCAAAGATGATTGACTTGATTGATAATTTCATCGAGAACCTGCCAAAGGACTCGAAAGGTGTTATTTTCGACGGTTTCCCCCGCACAGTAGAGCAGGCAAAAGCCCTAACCACGCTATTAAAAAAGCATAATATGAATGCTGTAATGCTGGATATGTTTGTAGAAGAGGAGGAAATTATCCAACGCCTGCTGAACCGCGGCAAGACAAGCGGTCGTGCGGACGACAACTACGATACTATCAAACAGCGTCTGCAAGTATATAAGGATGTAACAAAACCCGTAGCGACCTACTACCTGCACAACAATAACTATTTCGCTATCAACGGCAACAACACAATGGAGGATACGTTTGCACAAATTGATAATATCCTGCAACGCGTAAAATAAGAATTTGTAAATTTGTATGTTAGCAAATTTGTAAATAGACTCACTTATGCCATCAAACAACTTTATTGACTACGTAAAGATATACTGCCGCTCGGGTAAGGGCGGTGCAGGGAGTATGCACTTCCACCGTGCAAAATATCTGCCAAAGGGTGGTCCGGACGGCGGAGACGGCGGCCGCGGTGGCGATATCATTCTGAAGGGGAATCGCAACCTATGGACGCTGCTACACCTGAAGTATCAAAAGCATGTGATGGCAACCGACGGCGGAAAGGGCGGCGAAAGTCGCTCTTTCGGCAAAGACGGCGAGGATAAGATTATCGAAGTACCTTGTGGTACGGTGGTTTATGACGGCGACACCGGTGAGTATATCTGCGAGGTAAAAGAGCATAATGAGCGTGTTATACTGCTTAAGGGCGGTCGCGGCGGATTAGGTAATTGGCATTTCCGCACAGCGACCAATCAGGCCCCCCGCTATGCACAGCCCGGCGAACCCGCCATAGAACGCAATGTAATCTTACAACTGAAAGTACTCGCTGATGTGGGTTTGGTTGGTTTTCCGAATGCAGGTAAGTCCACGCTGCTGAGTGTGGTATCGGCAGGCAAACCCCAGATTGCAGACTATCCGTTTACCACGCTGACACCACAATTAGGCATTGTGTCCTACAGAGACGGACAATCGTTTTGTATGGCAGATATACCAGGTATCATTGAGGGGGCATCAGATGGTAAAGGTCTCGGACTACGTTTTCTGCGACATATTGAGCGCAATGCGGTGTTGCTGTTTATGGTGCCCGCCACGACTGAGGATATCGAAGCGGAATATAACATTCTACTCAGCGAGTTGGAAAAATACAACCCACAATTGCTGACCAAAGCGCGTATATTGGCTATTAGCAAATGTGACATCGGTAAACAGCCGGATACGCAAAGACTTTCGGATAAATTGAGTATCCCCGTGGTGGCGATTTCATCGGTAAGCGGATTAGGTATCAGCGAACTGAAAGATATGCTGTGGACGGAACTGAATAAGGAGCAGAACCAAGTGATTGAGATTTCGCACTCGCCGATAGATGTAAAAACAATAGAGAAAAGCGAGCAACCACAAGAAGAGGAGGACGAATCAAAGACGATTTACCTAAACGAAGTTGAGGAAGAATGGGATCTAAACAAGTATAAAGGAATCGGTTGGGACGAATAAAAGACCACTTGTGACTAACAGAAATTAGATGAGTACGTATGATCGGGTTATAGAATGGCGGGAACGCCACATCAGCGAGAAACAATTAGTATTGATTCTCAGTTTCTTTGTGGGCTGTTTTTCCGCTTTGGCGGCGATTATTCTGAAAACATTTATCCACCTTATCCAATGGTTCATCGAGGAGCACTTGATTGCCGATGAACACACATGGTGGTATCTCATTTGTCCTATGATTGGTATCACGCTGTCGGCATTGTTTGTACGATACATCGTTAAAGATGACATTTCGCATGGTATCACAAAGATCTTATATGCCATATCTCAGCGCAAATCAATTATCAAAGCCCACAATATGTGGACATCCATTGTCGGATCTGGATTGACCATCGGTTTCGGTGGATCGGTCGGCGCAGAAGCACCTATTGTATTAACTGGTGCTGCCATAGGGTCGAATCTTGCCAAGACATTTCGACTCGAACAAAAGACAATGATGCTAATGATTGGGTGTGGTGCAGCCGGGGCAATAGGCGGAATATTCAAAGCTCCTATTGCGGGATTGGTCTTTACGTTGGAAGTGCTGATGATGGACTTGACAATGGCATCTGTAGCGCCACTGCTGATCTCGTCAGTAACGGCGACAGCTATCTCATATATCGCGACCGGTTCCACACCAATGTTCCCACTCAACACCTATGAAGCCTTCCACATATCGAACATTCCGTGGTATTTGATTTTGGGTATTGCGTGCGGACTAGTATCACTCTATTTCACACGCGGTATGAACCATTTGGAGCAATGGATGAAACACAAAGTGCAGAATTTTTGGTTGAAGATTGCATTAGGCGGTGTTACGTTGGGTGTGTTGATATTTCTCTTCCCACCGCTATATGGCGAGGGATACGGAGTAATTACGCAATTGATTAACGGTGACTCACTATCGGCATTAGAAAATAGTCCTTTTACCCGTTGGGGAACAACGACATGGGTGGTTGTGGGCTATTTTGTACTGGTTATTGCTCTTAAGATTGTGGCTTCAGTGGCGACCAACGGCGGTGGTGGCGTGGGCGGTATTTTTGCCCCCTCGTTATTTATGGGTTCGTTAGTCGGGTTTGTTACGGCACGTCTGCTTAACCTCACCGGCCTGAGCGTACCCGAGACTAATTTTGCCCTTGTAGGTATGTCCGGACTGATGTCGGGCGTTATGCATGCCCCATTGACGGGTATTTTTCTGATTGCCGAACTGACGGGTGGATATCATCTCTTTATGCCACTGATGATTGTGTCAGTGGTATCATATCTGACCATCAAACTCTTTGAGCCGCATAGTCTGTATGCTATGCGTTTGGCACAGAAAGGTGAACTGCTTACGCACAACAAAGACCGTAATGTACTGACGCTTTTGAAGATGGAGAATGTATTGGAGACCGACCTAACTACCATCTATCCGGAAATGACATTGGGTGAATTGGTGAAAGTGATTGCTGACAGCCACCGGAACATATTCCCCGTAATAGATCACGAAGGACACCTGAAAGGCGTGCTACTACTGGACGAGGTGCGGAATATTATGTTCCAACCACGCTTATACAAGCGTTTTACGGTGGGGCAACTGATGACCTCGCCTGAAGCAATACTGACGTTTGATATGCCGATGGAAAAAGTGATGGAGACATTTGAGGACACGGGAGCATGGAATCTGCCCGTAGTGGATGGCGAGCGACGTTATCTCGGTTTCGTCTCCAAGTCCAAGATATTCAATTCATACAGGCATGTATTGGTACATTTCTCGGAAGAATAGCCGCTAAAAATTTCCTAAAAACCTAAATCCTCACCTCTATTGACCATGAACAAAAAGATATTTATTTCAGCAATAGTTTTCTTGGTATGTATTCCGTTATTCGGCACGGCTGCAGCGAATACTACAGAAAAGAAAAATATCTCCTATCGGCACGAGGTACGAGTGGGCGTAGGCGAAATGTTTTCCGATATTTTTATTAGGGCTTGGTCTGTAGATGAAAGACAAAACATTTTTTGGATTCCCAACCTGTATGCAGACTACATGTACCATTTCAACCATTGGTTAAGTGCCGGTTTGCAGGTGAATACCACGTGGAATGGCGGCAAGTCACGCAAAAGAGATCAGGAAGATGCAGTTTGGCATTCCTATTTGTATGGTGTTGTTACCTTTATGCCCACAATACGCTTTACCTATTTTCATACAGACAAGAACCACGTGGCACTATACTCGGCATTGCATGCCGGCTATGGTGTGGGAATTGACAAGACAGGATATGAGGGAAGCGGATTTACGGGAGGCATGACGGCATTGGGTATTTCTTTCGGCGGAGAACATTTGTTCGGTGCTTTTGAAATCGGAGGATTATTCAGTACAGGCCCTTACGAACAGATATGTTCCCGTATGCTGTCTATGGCTATAGGGTATCGTTTGTAAATTGTCTTGAAACATACAAAAAAAGAGACCATCCCCTATTGACGGTCTCTTTTCTATTTTTCAACATAGGGTGTTCGGTTCGTAATGACGCCATTTGTCGATGAGGGCGGTCATATCCTCCGGCCATTGGCTGTCGAAAAACATCCGTTCACAGGTACGCGGGTGGGTGAAGCCGAGGGTCTTGGCATGCAGTACCTGTCGCGGGCAGAGCGAAAAACAATTCTGTATATATTGGCGATATTTCTGCGTGCGCAAGCCCTTTAGAATCTCCATTCCGCCATATTTCTCGTCAGCAAACAACGGATGCCCTATATGCTTCATGTGAACACGTATCTGGTGGGTTCGTCCGGTTTCAAGCCGGCACTCTACCAACGTCACATACGGATAACGCTCCAATACACGCCAATGGGTTATGGCTTTCTTTGCATTAGGGGTCTCCTCTAAATCCCATACCTTATATATAGTTCGGTCGCGGTTGTCGCGTGCCAATGCCCCCACGATGGTACCACTATCCTCCGCAAAAGTGCCCCAAACGAGAGCATTATAGGTTCGCTCGGTAGTATGGTCGAAGAACTGACGTGCAAGGTTGGCTTTTGCTTCCGGTGTTTTGGCAATAAGGAGCAATCCACTAGTATCCTTGTCTATACGATGCACCAAACCGATGCTCGGGTCATTGATATCAAGTGCTTGCGTGTGGCGGACTTTGCTTTGTTCTTGAAAATAGAACGCCAAAGCGTTGAGAAGGGTATGTTCATAGTTGCCATGCCCAGGATGGACGACCAGTCCCGCGGACTTATTGATAACCAATACGTCATCGTCTTCGTACACTACGTTGATGGGGATATTCTCAGGATAAATGGTATAGTCGTGAGGCTCATGGTCGAGTAAAACCTGGACAATATCAAGCGGTTTAATCTTATGATTGGAGGCTACAGCTTTGCCATTCACCCAAACATTGCCCGCATCGGCCGCATTCTGTATGCGGTTTCGCGAAGTACCTGCCATGTGTTCACTTAGGTACTTATCCACACGTTGTGGGGTTTGCCCTTTATCCACCTGACAACGCCAACGCTCAAAAACCTCCTCTTCGTCTTCCGGAGAAACGATGTATAGTTCCTCTGCCATATCTCTCTAAATGCCCAACTGGTTAGAAGAAATCCTCTTCGCTCTCTTGCCCCTGTGTAGTAAGTGCCTTCTCTACATTAGTAGAGAGTTTCAAATTTACCATAGAGCCTTCTAATAACTGCTCTCCACTTGCGGGACTTTGAGAATATACTACCGGTTCGTTGACAGCCTCAGCATCCTGAGCATCATCATATTCGACGACTCCCACTGTAAGCCGTTGGGAGAGCAGCAATGAACGGGCGTTGGCTAATGTCAACCCCACCAGATTGGGTACAGATACCATTTCAGTTCCCTTTCCGAAACCAATCACCAATGTTACTATACTGCCCTCGTCAATGCGTTCACCGGGCTGAAGCGCACGCCCGTTTTGTTTAACATCCAATACCAAATCCTTGTATTCGGAAGGTTCATACTCATACTGATCGCTCACACGAATGCCCATA
>USNU01000017.1 GCA_900556095.1 uncultured Bacteroidales bacterium
GTATCAGCGTGCTACGGGCGAACTGACCGCAGAAGCCAATATGGACTTCGATATTATGCTTCGCGACTATGACCAAGTCATCCGCCTGCAACCCGATTTCTCTTTTGCCTGCTACAACAAGGCGAATATCCTCTGTACGCAGCGCAATTGGCAAGCCGCTATTGACAACTATACCCGTGCCATCGAGGCGGACAACGATTTCGCCGAAGCCTATTTCAACCGCGGACTCACCTATATATATATAGACGAAGTCGAACAAGGACTCGCCGACCTCAGTCGTGCTGGCGAACTCGGTATATATCAAGCATACAACCTCATTACTCGTTTCCAATGAAAAGACTGATTTCCTATATACTATGTATATTGTGTATTGGTGTGGCTAATGCCACGCACTATGTTGGACGTATCGTGGACGAACGCGGACAAGGCATCGGTTATGCCACCGTCTATCCGGAACAAGACCCCGTAGTAGGTGCCGCAACCAATGATAACGGCTACTTTGTCATAGATACCAATCTTCCGGCAGAAAGCCCGCTTATCATCTCTTTTATCGGCTATGAAAAACAGACTCTTCCGCTCGGCACATTTGCCGTAGATACTGCCACCATCGTTCTTCGAGAGCAACCTATTGCATTGGAAGAAACCGTAGTTGCCGCAAAAGCCTCTAAACAGCGCAATAAACGCAAGCAAATGGCAGCCCTACTCCACTCTGTTTATGTCCAAATGGAGCGTGATTTCGCCGATGAGCCGGTACGTTACCACCTTGTGAGCGATGTGCGTATGGACTCCGAGGGCGAAGCGTGGGGGATGGAACAGATGATTGCCTCTGTAGTCATTCTACCGGAAGCCACCAAAGAAAATCGCGATTCCGTACAATTTGCAGGCGAACACTGTAAACGTTTTTTCAAACCGACCATTCGGGCTTTAGCCGACACTATTTTAGCAGGCGATGGATTGGAACGTATCGACAAAGATATGCGAAAAGCCGCTACGGCTGTCGATTCCGGCGTAGTGGTTCATCAGGGTCTATTTGCCATTGGTAACATTCGTTATGATTTTGAGAAGTGGGTCGGCGATGTGCGCAATTGGTCGGTCAGCAACGAGAGCGAAGGCGAGACCGTGCTGACACATGTGGAAAAACATAACTATTTCGGCATTGTCAAATACTCTATTACGCGAAACTATATTCTTGATTCTGAGACGCTTACAGTGCGTCGTTTCTCTGAATATGGAGAAGGACAGGTCAATATCCCATTTGGAATGAAACTGAATAAAGATCAATTGCAGATACTCAACCTATTCAATATGGACGGCCAACAAATAGAGAAATTCCGCCTGCGCAAGATGAACGCGAAAGTGCACCTGAATACCATCTACCAACAACGCAACGGACATCTGTATATCTTAGAAAAAAACCTGCATAGCGATGCCGTAATTATAGGTACAAAAAAAATGGAGATTCCTGTACAAGTCAGTGCTACACAGCGTGTTACATCCGTTCAGACAGATAATGTGCAACCGATGTCCCGCCGCCAGATGACGCACCGTGTTCCACGCCAAATTGTGGAAATCTACTGAAAAATTTGCATATCTCAAAAAAATAGTGTACCTTTGCAACCGTTTTTTAGGAAATGCGGCATTAGCACATCGGTAGTGCATGAGCTTCCCAAGCTTAGGAGGAGGGTTCGACTCCCTTATGCCGCTCAGTAAGTAGCCCGTTGAGGGCTATTGTTGAATATAGAGGGTTATTTGACGTATATTGAGACAAGTAGGCCGGTTCATCGCTTGGAAAAGAGGAAGAGAACACTTGTGTTTGTCCCTCACCAAGAGGAAAGTCCGGGCAGCAAAGAGTACCATAGCGGTTAACGGCCGTCAGGCAGCAATGTTTGGTCACTGGTACAGAGACGAGTGAAGTGAAACGACTACACTGTGGGCTGCAATTCCATGTAAACCGATGTTTGAGCGTTACTCGCGCGAGTCGGAGGGTAGGAAGCGAGAGAAGCATGTAGCAATACATTGCTCGAGATTAATGATGAACACCGACCTCACGGTCGGTACAGAACCCGGCTTATAGGCGTACTTACTCAATATAGTCAGTCTAACCTCCAACAGCCGAAGGCGGTCTAATCTCCAACAGCCGAAGGCGGTCTAACAATGGCAACCTATCGTCAAATACGCGATTTCTTGCGTTACGATGTATGGCGTCGTACCAATGCAGAACTGACAAGTCGTGGCAAGCGTCTCGGCTACCGGGTTTTGCGAACCATTGTTTTGGTTGTACGCGGTTTTACTTCAAAGAACTTGAATGTTCGCGCCAATAGTCTCACCTACTCTCTTGTTTTTGCCATCATTCCTATTCTTGCTATGATTCTTGCTGTGGCAAAAGGTTTTGGTGTGGCAGACCTTATTCAGCAGCAACTCAACGATTCTTTTCTTGGCGAGACCAACCTTGTGCCAACTATTATGGCTATGGTGGAGCGATACCTTGATACTGCGCAAGGCGGAGTGTTCTTGGGTATCGGTTTGGTCATCCTGCTATGGGCGGTCTATTCATTTTTCCGCAATGCAGAGTCGGCTTTCAACGAGATTTGGAACGTCAAACAATCGCGTTCTATCATCCGTCAACTCACCACCTATATTGCAATCGTTGTGCTTATACCTATCTTGGTGGTGGTTACATCGGGTATGAGTATCTTTGTCAACTCCACCGTGGTTGCCTCTCTCCATAATGCGGCGTTTTTTGCTCAAATCAAAACGGGATTGGTGCGCCTATTTCAGTTTGTAATTTGTTGGGCATTATTCACATGGATGTACATCGCCATTCCAAATACAAAAGTGGGGTTCGTCAGTGCATTGATACCGGGAGTATTGATTGGTACATTGTTCCAACTACTACAGATGCTATCGGTCTATATCATTGTCTTTCTCTCACGAACAAGTATTGTCTATGGTGCATTTGCCACACTGCCTATCCTGCTCACATGGCTGCAATGGACCTGTCTGCTGATACTCATCGGGGCTGAAATGTCATTTGCAATACAAAACAACGAATTATTTGAATATCAAGACGATGTAGAGCGGATGTCACGCCGTTATAAGGATTTTATCACTCTATATCTGCTATCTGTGATCATTCGCCGTTTTGAACATGACGAGACGCCACTGACGGCACATGAATTGGCAATACAAAACCACTTGCCGCTTCGGTTGGTCAATCAGTTGTTATCACGCCTTGTAGAAACGAAACTCCTGCGCGAAATATACATCGAAAACAAAGAAGATCGTACCTTTCAGCCGGCACTTGATACACACCTCATCACTGTAGGAATGGTATTCGATCGTATAGACCGGCAAGGCTCGGAGGAGTTCTTACAGTCCACACCACTGGAAATGCAAGCCTTTTGGAAACATTTCCTGCAACTTAAAAGTGAACACAACACATTAGATCAGATACGGGTGGACGAAATATAGACCATTGCACTGATAGATAATAACATTGCATTTTAATACAAACAAACCATGAAACATAGATTTCTCTTTTTAGCACTTTTGCTATGTTCCACTCTATGGGCAGCCCCGAAAATCACCCGTGTAGAACCGCTGCTGGTGGACAGATATGCACCAGCCGCTGACACTGATGTTCTACGGCGAAGATCTGCAAGATGCCACCGTCTCTATCCAAGAACTCGCCGCCGGGCGTATAATGCGCGGACAATGTATCGGACTTGTTCCTACCGGTCAGCACAATGCCGAAAGCAAGAATTATCTCTTTGTAGATATGGACGTACGTCAGGCTGGTACTTACCGCATTACTTTGCGCAAGGGCAACCGCCGTGCCACCTACGATTATACAATCTACGACCGTCGTGAAGGCAGCCGTGAGCGCCAATCGTTTACCTCTGCCGATGTAGTCTATTTGATTATGTCCGACCGTTTCGTGGACGGCGATCCGAGCAACAACTCGACCGACAATACACGTGAGAAAGCCGACAAGCAGAACATTCACGGGCGTTTTGGCGGTGATATTCAGGGTATTATCAGCCAACTCGGGCATATATCAGATCTCGGTGCTACCGCTATTTGGCCTACCCCGCTTTTGCTTGACGACGAAGAAAAATGGTCCTATCATGGTTATGCCTGCTCGGATTACTACCATATTGACCCGCGTTTCGGTTCCAACGAACTCTACCGCCAAATGGTCGATTCCGCACACACGTATGATATCAAAGTAATAATGGATATGGTTCCCAACCATTGCGGTGGAGCGCATTGGTGGATGAAAGATCTGCCCTATCGCGATTGGGTGAACCAATTTGACGAGTTCACACGCACCAACAATGTGTTCTCTGCCAACTACGACATCAATGCATCGGAATACGATCGTCTGCTCTCTAACCGTGGCTGGTTCGACCACCCTATGCCCGATATGAACCTGGAGAACCCCGACCTGTTGCGCTATTTCCAACAGTGGGCTATCTGGTGGATTGAGTATGCCGACTTGGATGGACTGCGTGTAGATACCTACCCATACATTGAGAAAATGCCCGCTGCCAACTGGATTAAGGCTATCCAGGAAGAGTTTCCCGATATCAACATTGTGGGTGAATGTTGGACGCGTCCCGCTTCGGCTGTGGCGTATTGGCAATCCGGTAGCAATAACAAAGATGGTTTCGATAGTAACCTGCCGTCTGTCATGGATTTCCCGACAAACGAGGCTATTCGTCAGGCACTTGGTGGAAATGACAATGGTTGGGGCGGTGGACTGACACGCATCTATGATGCGCTCTCGCAGGATTATCTCTATGGCAATGTCAACAACCTGCTTATTTTCCTCGACAACCACGATATGGATCGTATTGAAGATGTGGTAAAAGACCAGGATCCACGCCGCACCAAGCTGGCTTATACGCTACTTGCCACGATGCGCGGTATCCCGCAAGTGTTTGCCGGCGACGAGTATGATATGCACTCATCGGATATGTCCAAGGGGCACTCCACTCTACGTATGCCGCTTCCTATGCCCGAGCAACTGACAGACGAACAACGCGATATGTTTGATTATCAGAGACGCCTTTTACAATGGCGTAAGTCAGAACCCGTCATTCATACAGGACGCACGATGCATTTCTTGAGCCGCGACAACACATATGCATTTTTCCGCTATACCGATGAGGAGGCCGTCTTTGTTTTTGCCAATGCAAGCGACGAGGCACGCACCATTCCCACAACGCATTATACCGAGATTCTCAGTAAATATAATCTTGTCGGTACTGATATTCTCACTGGGAAAAGTGTTGATTTGTCTCTGACGAATATTGAGGTTGCCCCGGTATCCGCACTGATCGTAAAACTGCACAAATAAACCTGCATTGCATAAAAAAGTGCATACACTGCATAAACCCGTTAGTTATCTTTGTCAGGTGGATGTCGTGTGGATACCATGTGGATACCTATACTTTACCACTACATAATATGCACTTTATGCATTCCGATATGCAAAAAGAGGTTGTCTCTGTTTTTATGAGACAACCTCTTTTTGTGTAGCAATCGTATAAATATAGGTTTCTTTTTCTATGGTTTGCAAATGCGGTAGCAAAGGAACATTCAGTATTTCATGCAGGTCGCTGATAATACCCGTACCACGCTGTTTTACAACTGCTTCCTTCCGTGTCCATAGGTATGTAAAAGCAATGTCCGGACACTCGGCGGCATCAATATAGGCCCTTTCGGTCTCATTCATTGTCCGCCGGATTAGTGCCTTATTGACAAGACGAAACCCCTCAATATCCACCCCTATCGGGTATTGGTCTATTGCAACCAATATACCTTGCTTGCAGTGCGAAATAGAGAACTCCACCCCACCTTCTATATACGGCTTACCATATTCGTTATATTCAAAATCCGGCAATTCGTTTTCCCGCAATAGACCGTGTTGACGTAGCAATTCGACCAAGAGACTATATGATTTTAAGCATGTATATCGCCCAAAAGTATGAGTATAGCGCAATGCCTGTTCTCTACGTTGCTCACTCACCAACGAAAGCAACCGTCTTACCTCAGCCTCCGTACATTGCACCATATCATCAAACAAACTATACTCCACCCTTTTTAATTGTTAATTGTTAATCGTTTCTGCGGATTGGGCAGAAAGGTTGCCACAATACCGAGCAGAGGGAGCAAAGTGCTGACATGGAAAATAAACTCAATACTCGTTCTGTCAGCAAGCCAACCGAAAAATGCAGAACCAACACCCGCCAAGCCGTACATTAGTCCGAAGAATAATCCAGAAATCATACCCACCTTCTTCGGATATAAATCCGTGGCATATACCAATATAGAGGAGAATGCCGACGAAATGATCAAACCCGCCATAATTGCGATAAATATCGTCCAACCGAGACTCACATAGGGCAAAATCAGCGCAAAAGGTGCGGCACCGAAAATAGACCCGAGAATCACATATTTACGTCCGAACTTATCACCAAACACCCCTCCGGCAAGCGTGCCAATCGCCATCGCTGCCAAATATGCAAAGAGACAATACTGTGCATTTTGCACCGACAAATCAAATTTTTCTATTAGGAAAAACGTAAAATAATTGGTCATACACGATGTGTAGATGTACTTTGAAAACATCAGAACCACCAATATCGTCATTGCTCCATATTTCTTGCGTCTCGAATAATCTATAGCCGCACATTGCATTGACTTCGGGTGCTGTTTCATATAGGTCAGTTTTGCACTATACCACCGCCCGACCTCAAAGAGAATGACAGCTGCAATCACGGCTATCACGCCTACCCACGACACCGCATGCTGCCCGTAAGGCAGTATCAACCATGCCGCCAACAGAGGACCAATAGCACTTCCCGCATTACCACCCACTTGAAAAATCGACTGCGCCAGGCTCTTCTTCCCTCCTGATGCCATCTGTGCTACACGTGATGCTTCGGGATGAAAAACAGACGAACCGAGACCGAGAATAGTAACGGAAAGCACGATGAGCAAGAAATTATTGGCATAAGCCAATAGTATCAGTCCGAACAGAGTCAGCCACATACCAAACGTAAGTGAATACGGATGTGGACGTTTGTCTGCATAGATACCCACTATCGGCTGCACTATAGATGATGCTAACTGAAAAAAGAGTGTTATCAAGCCTATCTGCGCAAAGGTAAATCCGTAATTATCCTTGATAATCGGATACATGGCAGGTATTACTGATTGGATTGTGTCGTTCAATAAATGCGACACACCCATTGTTATCAATACCGCATAAACGGTGCCCTCCGAGATGTGTATCTCGGAGGGATTGAATAGTTTATTTTTCAGTGTCTGAATAGACATATCACAGGAAAAACAATATCATCATTTGCCCCGTCAGCACACGCAGGAACATAGTTAGCGGATAGACAGTGGAATATGCCACTGCGGCATGGTCGTTAGAAGATGTGTGCGAAGTAGCATACGCCAGTGCAGGCGGGTCCGTCGTGCTGCCGGCAATAAGTCCCATCAGTGTGAAATAGTCCAACTTGAGCCATGAGCGTGCAATGATACCGACTAATAGCAAAGGCACTATCGTAATAATCACACCATAACCGATCCATACATATCCGCCGGCAAGCAGTGTCGGAATAAACGATTTGCCCGCGCCAAAACCGACAGCAGCAAGGAATAGCGCAATGCCGACCTCACGTATCATCAGGTTCGCACTGCTGGTAGTATAAGTAACCACATGCATTTTCGGACCGAAATAGCCGATCAAGATAGCCACAATCAGTGAACCACCTGCCAAACCGAGTTTGAACGGCTGGGACAATCCGGGGAAAGCAATAGGCAGCGAACCGAGTGCCACACCTAACACAATGCCAAAGAATATAGAAGCCAAATTAGGGAGATCTAAGCGTTTGGCTGAGTTTCCGAATACCTTTGCCACCTTCTCCACCTCAATTTCTTCGCCTACCACCGTCAAACGGTCGCCGAGTTGCAAACGCAGATCAGGGGTAGCAAGCAGTTCGATACCCGCACGGCGAATACGCGTGATAGAAATATGATAAGCGGCACGTACGTTCAGTTCGCCGATACGCTTTCCATTCAGTTCTGTTTTTGTAACTACAATATGGCGTGAAACAAGATGAGCATCTTTGATTTTTTCTTCAGAAATAGTGGTCCTCTCGCCCAACAAAAGAATACTCTTTTCGTGCGGGCAATCCACAACAATACGCACCTTGTCGCCTTGGTGCAACTTGGTATCTGCATCAGGCATTTCATCATGTCCGTCAGGATGTACCAGGCGCGAAACCACAAATTCCACATTGCACAATGTACTCAACTCTTTGACGGAAATGCCCTCCACTTGCGGGTTGGTAAGCAGCATATCGAGGTGCTCTATCTCCTCCTGTACACCTTTTTCATCGTTCACACGTTTCTCCTCTTTTTCAATCTTGATATTGAAGAACAGGCGAATAAGCATCATCGAGACCAAAATACCGACCACGCCCAAAGGGTATGCCATAGCGTATCCCGTAGCGATGTCAGGATTGGAGACGCCACGCATATCGGCATACGCTTGTTGCGCTGCACCCAAACCGGGAGTATTTGTTACTGCACCGAACAGCACACCTGTCATTGTGGCAATATCAACCCCCGAAAGCAGATGAATAACAAACGCTGTAACACACCCGAGCAACACAATAGCCGTTGCCAGCAGATTAAGCGACAAACCGCCCTTACCAAACGAAGAGAAAAAACCGGGACCGACCTGTAAGCCTATCGAATAGACAAAAAGGATAAGTCCGAAATCCTTGGCAAACGACTCAACCTGCGGGTCAAGGCGCATACCGAAATGTGAAAATGCAATGCCGCAAAACAAAATCCACGTAATGCCCAGCGTTACGCCTTTAATCTTGAGTTTATTACCCAAGAACACTCCACAAGCAATGGCAAGTGCAAGCACAAAGATAGAGTGTGCGATACCCGTACCAAAAAACAGACTATAAAACCAATTCATATTTAGTATAGAAATAATATACCTTTCGGGCGCAGACAAAGCCCTTCCTAAAAGGAGTACAAAGGTACTGCTTTTATTTGATATACACAAATTAGGGCTGCCAATCTATGAAAAAGGCAGTCCTAATTTGTTATTCTTCCCGTTTGGGCTATTTCTTTATTTGAAACGGCAAAGAACCAATTAAGTTATCGTCGGCAAAGAAATCCGCATTGTAAAACCCTGTCGCAGCCTCCATTCCATTGGGTATAGACCAATAGAATGTACCTTGGTACTCCTCGCCTGTAAACTCGAACTGTTGCGCCACAGAATACATAATGTCCTCACTCTCAAAGTGGAATAAATGCTCTGCATTCTCACCAAGCAGGTTGCCTGCGGGATCAATAATACGTATATAAAGTGTCTTTATTCCCGGTTCGCAAGTGATATTCTTGGCGATGGTATAGTCAAATTGAAGTTTGCGTATCTGACTCACCACACGCGTCTTACGATCGTGTTTATTGAGTGTCGTTACCGTGCAAGACGCTATCTCAAGCATCGATGCACGTGAGACAGTTTCCGTCAATTGGTTGTTGATGGAAGATAGTTGGTCGTTCTGTTGCTTCACCTGCTGATTTTCTTGCCTGTATTGCTGATTTTCCACTGTCAGACGCTGGTTGGTAGCGTTGAGTGAATCTATCTGCCGCACGTAGTCCTTCATTACGGCACGCACCGTTGCCAACTCTTTTTTAAGTTCGGCAATACGACGCGCATTAGTAACTTTGGTGATACGCAGTTCCTCCAACAAGTCCTGCACACGCTGTTGCTCTTGTGCCAAACGCTCTTGGAGCGAATCGTTTTGGATATTCATCTGCTGATACCCGTCGAACTGGAGTGCCAAATCTTCGTACTCGTCTTCGAGTTCCGATTTCTCGAACTCCATCTGTTCCACCATCTCATTCAATTCCTTCTTCTGGTGAAAATTTAGAAACAACAACACTGCAATGCCCAATACGAGCACCACAATTACAGGGATGATAACTGATTTTTTCATAGAGTCTATAGGTATTGTATTGCTTTTTCCATATGGTTGGAATGTGAACCTTTGAGCAGAATATGCCGTCCTTGCAACGGATGTTTCTGTAGATAATCGCACAATTCGTCAATCGTACTAAACACCGGATACGGACAGGTAGTTTCCTTGTATTCATCGCCTACCATAAGCACCTGTTCCGCCTTGCGTTCTGCCAACATATTCACGATATTCTGATGCTCCAAATGACTATATTCGCCCAATTCCCGCATTGCACCAAGAATATATGTATCGCCCGTAAAAGCATTGATAGCCGCCTGCATAGAGGTCGGGTTGGCATTGTATGCGTCCACAATCAAATGATTATGTGCTGTGTCCATTGACTGCGAACGCCCGTTGGATGGAATATAGTTGCGTATTGCCTCCAACCCCCGCTCACGGGAAACACCAAAATACTCACCCACACAGAGTGCTGCCGATACATTCTCCGCATTATAATTCCCTACAAGATGTGTTCCCACAGGCATTGTACCCGTTGTATAAGGAATAGTGGTCAGATTACCCGCCATCTTTGCCAAATATGGATTATCCGTGTTTCGGAAAATTTTGCCTTCATGCTCGCAAATATAGTCGTATAGTTCCTTTTTGGTTTGTTGGACTCCATCGAAAGAACCAAAGCCCTGCAAGTGAGCACATCCGACATTGGTGATAAGTCCGTAGTTCGGTTCGGCTACATTTACCAACTCACGTATATCGCCCGGGTGCGAAGCCCCCATCTCCACGATAGCCATCTCATGCGCACGCGTGATACTCAACAACGTAAGCGGCACACCGATGGAATTATTGAGATTGCCTTGCGTATAGTAGATATTGTATTTGGTGGAGAGCACCGCAGCCGTCAATTCCTTGGTCGTTGTCTTGCCGTTTGTACCCGTGATACCGATAATAGGTACCCCGAGTTCACGTCGCCAGGCACGAGCAAGCGACTGGAGAGCAACCACTCCCCCCCTCTCTCTCAAAGAAAAGGGGATAAGAATGGCTCTTTCTTTTCCGTACTTTTCCACTAATTGGTTATACATATCTTCGTCAGAAACAATCGCCATTGCCGCCCCATTATCAAGGGCCTGCGCAGCAAAACGGTTGCCATCGAAAGTCTCGCCATGAAGCGCAAAGAACACGCAACCTGCAGGCAGATTGCGTGTGTCGGTACTCACACTGAGCGAGTCCTTATTTTTTATTAGGAAGTTCCAATCCATAGCCCTTCTTTTTGTCTTCAATTTTCAAGAGCAATGAGAAGATAAAGGCGATTACACCGAAACTTGCGAACACAATCATCGGCACAAGATAACCACCGGTTGCCTCACGCAGTTTGCCAATCAGCAGCGGGACCAGACAAAGTCCGATATTCTGTACCCAGAAAATCAGGCAGTATGCCGAGCCCAGCACTTTTTCGTCAATAATCTTCGGAACAGAGGGCCACATTGATGCAGGCACAAGTGAGAAACTGACCCCAAGAACCAAAATGGTAATAAGTGCCAAAGTCTTACTTGGGAAAACCGGCAACACGAAAGCGAATACGCAATGGCACACAATCATAATCAATGCACCAATCATCATCATCGTAGCCCCCTTACCCTTATTGTCGATAAATGCGCCGAGGAATGGTGTCAGCACCATTGCCAAAATCGGGAACCACTTAAACAGACCTGCCGCCTCTGCATTAGAAATCTGCAGTGTTTCCTCAAGGAAGTTTGTGGCAAAACGTTGGAAAGGGAAAATCGCCGAATAATAAAGAACACACAGAATTGCCACAATCCAAAACATCTTTGATTTGAAGATCTGCCCAAGGTCGGAAATATGGAATTCATCTTCGGGGTCTTTTTCCGCAATTGCCTCGCCTATCTCCACCGACTGCTTGTCAAACTTAGTATCCATCACA
>USNU01000018.1 GCA_900556095.1 uncultured Bacteroidales bacterium
ATATTTGATAACTTCGGCACGAATGAAACCACGTTCAAAATCGGTGTGTATGACGCCCGCACATTGGGGTGCTTTGCTCCCTGCTTTGAAAGTCCACGCGCGTACTTCATCACTTCCGGCGGTGAGGAACGTGCGGAGTTCAAGAAGGGCATACGCCGCCTTAATCAGACGGTTGACACCGGACTCCTTCAGTCCTATTTCTTCGAGGAACATTTGGCGTTCTTCGTAGGTTTCCAATTCGGCAATCTCGCTCTCAATCTTTGCCGCCAATACAAGCACCTGTGCGTTCTCGTCTTTGACTGCCTCTCTGACCTGCTCCACATATTTGTTTCCGTTCACAGCCGCGTCCTCATCCACGTTGCAGACATACATCACAGGCTTATTGGTGAGGAGAAACATCTCTTTGGCAGCCTGTTCTTCCTCCTTATTGAGGAGTTCGACAGAACGTGCATTTTTACCCTCCGAAAGGGCTTCTTTGTACTTGTAAAGTACTTCGAGGGCTATTTTTGCCTGCTTGTCGCCACCTGCTTTTGCCTGTTTTTCGGTTTTCTGAATACGCGATTCTACGGTTTCGAGGTCTTTGAGTTGCAGTTCGGCATCAATAATCTCTTTGTCGCGCACGGGGTCCACAGAACCATCTACATGCACCACATTTTCGTCATCGAAACAACGCAATACGTGGATGATAGCATCTGTCTCGCGAATGTTAGCAAGGAATTTGTTGCCGAGTCCTTCGCCCTGACTGGCACCCTTAACCAAGCCGGCAATATCCACGATTTCAACGGTGGTGGGAATCACTCCGCGCTCCGGTTTGCATAGTTCGCCCAGTTTAATCAGTCGCTCATCGGGTACGGTAATTACGCCCACGTTGGGTTCTATGGTGCAAAAAGGAAAGTTAGCAGACTGCGCCTTGGCATTGCTCAGGCAGTTGAAAAGGGTCGATTTGCCTACATTAGGCAACCCTACTATTCCACATTGTAATGACATTTTTTCTTTTTTTTATCAGCCGAAAATGAACTGCAAAGATACGATTTTTTTCTGATATATACAATTTAGGATAAGAACAAATTTCGCTGCAGTTTTTTATCGTAAGTGGCTACACAAAAACTATGCCTTGTCAATGATAGGTTTCCAAAATTCTTCGTACTCATATTTGTGCCAAGCATGGCACCCCATAGGGAGGTGTCCTGTACGTGTGTATAATTCTCTCGGAAAGCGATCAAAGGCAAATTGTAGTGCCTCTTCTGGAACTGGTCTAGAGAGCGCATACTCACTCAGAGCTAACAAACAGCCCCCAAAATCATCTTCATTTTCCTGCCAATGAGCCAATACTTCGGTAGGCGTATTGCCTGTGAAACGGAGTTTTAGGGCTTTGACAACTATCCACCAATAGTTAGGCTTCCGAATAAGCGGTGAGGTCAGTACATGCCATAGGTTGAATACCGGTTTCTGTCCATCGAAAAAGCGCATAAAAGCGGGGATACTACGCAGACTGAAACCACCATTGCCTACACGCATCGGCATAGCGGGTGAATATACGTTTTGTCGTGCTTTACCTACATTTGGAGCACCAATGTATTCATATCCTTTGGAGCACCATTTGCTTAGGTCGTCTTTGAAAATGAAAGCATCCGGTTGATAGATTGGCATGTGCGAATACCCCCTCCGCAAGGAAATGACTGTAATATTCGCGCGAGAGGCATAACTGATTATATTCGTTTAGCCCTTTGAAATACTTTGGTGCAAAACGTTCTTCATACAGGGATAATCCATATTCTGCCCACAATGACTGAAATGCGGATGTATCCAGATTATCGGGGGCGATGAGATAGTGATCGTACTGTCCAAGCACTTTACAGCATTGCCGTAGGGATATTTTCTCCCATCGGTTGGGAGTTCGATAGACCGGAATAACAATGGCTATTTTCATACGTTACCTTTTTTCCGCCGATAAATTTTCAGACCTGTTACGGTGCAGAAAGAGAAGGCAAACAATGCAAAGCAAATCAAAGAAAGCATATTTCCTTTGTGGACGCTGTCCGGGTCAAAAATCATCGCGATGTTGTGTGTACCGGCAGGAATAACGGCTCCCCTGAGCATATAGTTGACGCGTGCGATCGGCAGTTCCACGTCTGGTTCCCCCTCCCTGTTGAGCAAGTAGATATGCCATCCGTGCGGATAATAGATTTCGGAAAAGACAGCAATCTTATTCTGCTCATTCTGAGTGCGATAGTCAATTCGATTGGGAGCATAGTGAGTAAGTTCGATCTTATCCTCATCGTATGCCATGAGGGGTGCGATGTCGGGCATATCCACATTCAGTTTATCGGCAAACGACTTATCCACCACAGCCATGTTGCGGAGGTTAATCTGACCGAGAGCGGCAATTTCGTCGTTGGCATTATCCACCACTTTCAGATCGTTTATAAACCAGCAGTTGCCCATCGCATAAGGATTTTCCACCGGTATCTGCTGTCCGTTTTGGAGGGGTACGATAGCATACTTCATGTTGAGCATATTCAGTACAGGGAAGATACTATCGCCATTGCAGGGCAGTTGGAAACCGTTGGTTTGTGAGATAGCCTGCATCAGTGGGTTCATCTCGGGGGCGATATGGACATCAATCAGGTCCTGGTAACGGCGCAGTTTTGCAGCAGAGTAACCGCCGATGGACTTGAGATAGTAGGACGTGCGTGCCTCGTTGAAAGTGTTTGTGGAGAGGTTGAGAACTCGGAAATGGTTTGGGTCTTTCAAAAGTTCTTCCTCATAGGGCAGAATTTTGAACGCTTTGTCTCGGTCTTTGCGGGCAACGAAGAGAGAATCATTGCAGAATCGTTTGTCCACAGTCCACATGTCGACAACGATGAGCAGTGCCAGAGCAATACCGCAATAGAGGTTGAGATTACGCACTTGCGGGCGGTTGTAACGCATATAGGCATACCTAAAGACTACGCCTGTACCGAGTAGCACAAAAGCCAAAGAACGCCACGCGTCCGCCTTCAGCATAGCCGTGCGTTGGTTGAGGATAGCATCATAGATTTGTTGCCCGACTTGTGCTTTCCATTGTGCATCGTAAGTGGAAGTAACATCGATACTGCCGCTGACAACAGCAGTAAGAAAACAAATGCTGCCCGTGATACTGCCTGCAATAAAGATACTATTGCGGAGACGCTTCCACGAGAGCGAACCATCGGCAATGGTTTTTAGTGCTAGGAAACCGAGTAGCGGCATCGTGATTTCTGCGACAATGAGAATGCTCTCCACGGCGCGGAACTTGTTATAGACAGGGAAGAACTTAAAGAATAATTCGGTTAGGGGCATAAAGTGATGTCCCCATGCGAGGAGAACCGAGAATAGTGTGGCAACCAGCAACGCCTACTTATAAGGTCCGCTGACAATGAGTAAACCCAATAGGAACAGGAAGCAGACAATGGCGCCCATGTAGACGGGCCCGCTGGTAAAAGCCTTCTCTCCCCAATAGGTTGGGGCGGACTGGCAGAACTGCTTGGCTTGACGGGAGGGGACGGGACTCCCATCTTCTTGAGATCTTGTTCCAGATGCGAATCCTTACCGAGGTTATATCCGCTGGCTCCTCCCATATAGTTTGGGATGAGGAATGTCATCGTTTCGTTGATACCATAACTCCAAGCGGTAGCATAATCAAGGTCGAGTCCTTTTGGTTTATTCTCGCCTTCCGCATCTTTGATTAGGTCGGAATGTCCGCCGCGCATTGTCTCTTCTGCATATTCCTGATTGACAAATACATCGGCACTCCCCATTCCCATACCTACGGCAAAAGAAGCAAAGAAAACGGCTGTGGCAATACCGAAGTGTTTCCATTCTTTGGCTTTGGCAGCAATGGCCAATTCGGCAAAGAACAGGATACCTATCAGCATACAGATGTAGTAAGACATCTGCGGATGTACAAAGAAACCGATATAGGTAAAGAACATCACTATTAATCCTCCCCAACCGTATTGTTTGCGATAGGTAAGGATAAAACCGACGACAACCAATCAACCAATGTCATCCAAGTGATAGAATAGCATTTTCCATTGTGTGCGGCAGCAATGATGACAAAGAAATAACTCGACAATGCAGTAGCAAAACCCCCAGCCATACTAATCCACTTATCTACCTTGAAGGTGCGAAACAAGAGGGAAAAGGCCAAAAGATAAAAAGGTAGGATAAAGAGCGGATTACGGTTGCCGGCTGTCATAACCCATCGAATCGGGTATAAGATAGAATCCACTGTATATCTGCGGTGTCCGCCAATCTGATAGTTGGGCATACCGGAAAACATAGATCCTGTCCAAAAGGAATAATCTCCCGTTTCTTGATGGTATCTGATTCCCTCTTGTATAGCCGCTGTGCCATTTATGCTATCGCCCGCATACACAACCTTGCCTTGTACAGCAGGCCAGAAATAGACGATTGCCGACAGGATAAATACAGCAAAAATGATCAAATAGGGTTAACTAACGTTTGAAGTCTGTTTTGTATTTCATAATCTGTAAAATTACTTATAGAATGTTTTGCGAAAGGCTTGGAAATCTGTACGTTTGAGAATCAGGCAGTTCCATACTGCACGCAAAAAACCGCTCCCATAACCAATGAGTTGTACAAAGGCTGCGGTTATGGAGAGAAAGCCCACACGGATACTGCGATTTAGTAAGGAAGAGTCTGTACAAATCAATAGACAATAGAATAATAATAACGCAACTGGTATAATGGCTAACCATAGTATTTGCCCGATGATACCTCCCATACTGAGCAGCAAAAGAAGCACTACACCTATGGTGAATAGAGAAGGCAACAGGTGAACCAATTTGAGCGAATCCGGGTACTTTTGATACAGGTGAATTCGTGCAATGCCCGAATTGTGTACTTGCTTGAAAAACTGGCGAAAGGTGGCGCGGCGCTTATGCCATACCCATGCCGTAGGAAATAGTCGACACGTATAGCCGGCACGGAAAATACGGATACTAAAATCTATATCTTCGCCAAAACGCATATTAGAGAACCCGCCTATAGCGGCAAATACTTCACGACGCACACCAAGGTTGAAACTACGGGGGTAAAACTTATCCATTTTTTTCTTGCCACCACGAATACCACCAGTAGTGAAAAAACTCGTCATTGCGTAGTTGATAGCCTTTTGTACGGGTGTGAAACTCTTGTGCGCCCGATCGGGACCGCCAAAAGCATCAACGGGTTGCTGCTGTAGTTCGGCTTGAATATTGCGCAGATAGTCTGTAGGCAAGATTACATCGCTGTCCAAGATCAGCAGGTAGGCGCCTTGTGCACGCTCTGCGCCATAGTTGCGTGAGAGCCCTGGTCCGGAGTTGCTCTTGGCAAAATAGCGGATATTGAGACGGTTGGCGTAGCATTGGCAAACCGCCTCGCATGGTATGGATGAGCCGTCCTCAACGATAATCACTTCGAAGTCTGTAACTGTTTGTGTACAGAGACTGCCCAACAATTCGTCCACCTCTTGCGGACGATTATATACAGGTACTATAATAGAAAAGAATGGTTCCATAGGCGGTACTAAATCATAGAACGGATATCAATGAGTTCTTGACGGAGACGTTCCAAAATAGTGGTGGCACGCTGCTTATTGTCAGATTTTCTGCCGGCAGTCATCAGTTCGTGGCGGATAGCCTCTATACGTGTGATTTTCAGTTCATCACGGATATATTTTATGCGTCCGATAAGTTCGACATCCGATAGTTGGTAGTAGCGATTGCCGTGCCCGTCTTTGCGCGGACTGAGTTGTGAGAATTGACTTTCCCAATAGCGTAATGTGGAAGCAGGCAATCCTGTCCGCTCCATCACTTCACGAATGGAGTAGAATTTGTCTTCTGGGACGTATGGACTACCGGTATTATGTTTGTTTTCTTCCACTTATTTGTATATTTTCAGTTTGCGACCTGCACGGATATTGTCGTTCTTCAGTCCGTTCCACGCTTTTAGTTGCTTGACGGAGCAACGGAATTTCTTGGCTATTCCTCCCAGAGTGTCGCCGTTTTTGATGGTGTAGTAGGTTACTCCATTGACACGATATGCGCCCGAGATGTCTGTTACCTTAGCCATATCTATCTCCGCACGGCGGTTGTTGATCAGTTGGTCGGCTTTGTGGGCATAAATGCTATCCTGCTGCTCAATGAAAAGTCCTGCTTTTTCGGACGGCAGGCAGAGAGCATACGTTGTGCCGCCCGGGAGTATATCGCGGGTGTATTGCGGGTTGAGGCGGCGGAGTTCGTCTAACGGAATCTCCAATTTGGTGGATACTTGCTCTAAGTGGAGACGCCGGTTGGTTAGTATGGTATCGGTAAGCATAATCTTTTCCAACGGAGCAGGACATATACCATGCTCATCGCTGTAGTTCATCGCGTAGTTGGCTGCAATGAAGATGGGCAGATAACTGCGGGTTTCGCGTGGAAGGTATGGGTAGATACTCCAAAAATCGCGTTTCCCGCCTGCGCGGTGAATGGCTTTGCTCACATTTCCCGAACCGCAGTTGTAAGCGGCAATCACAAGGTTCCAATCTTGGAAAATATCATACATTGCTTTGAGGAAACGGCATGCTGCCTCGGTTGATTTGATAGGATCCATTCGTTCATCCACCAACGAGTTGATCTCCAATCCGTAGCGTTTTCCCGTGGCAGGCATAAACTGCCATAGACCGGCGGCTCCCATGTGAGAGTGCGCTTGCGGGTTGAGAGCCGATTCGATGACAGGCATCAGTTCCAATTCATAGGGCAAACCGTATCTGTCCAATGCTTCCTCGAAGATCGGGAAATAGTATTCCGACATACGTTTCATACGCGCCACTTGCTTTTGGCCGCGCTGTACATAGCGCAAAATGAAACGCTTAACTATTTGGTTATAGGGTAGTTCTACTACGCACGGAAGAGCCTGCAGACGGGCTTTATAGACAGAGTCGGGAAGCACAATGGTGTCCTTGTATGCTACACAGCCGGTAGTATCAAGCCACCCCATAGCCCATTCCATCATACGAAAGTCAACGTCAGACAGAGTGCTGTCGCTCCACTGTTGCGGGAATATCGGTTCTAACACCAAAGTATCAGCCATCGATTCGATGATTTGTTCGATGGAATCCATCTCAAGGGTGTCAACACGGAGTGTTTCTACAGAATCCACTATCTGCGGAGTAGATTCTAAGGCGGACTCGGTCTCACGTGCATACGCACGCGTGCATAACGCACACAATATGAATAGGAAGTGTTTTCTCAAAATACAATCGCTAGTTTAACCTCTGCACTGCGTTGTTGCTGCAAGTCGTAGTAGATTTGCGGCTCTACGTTCAGGGTAAGGTCGGGTGAAATATCAAAATCGAATAGTTGGGCATCCACGTAAGCGTCAATGAGCGAAAGTGCGTAAACCACAATCGTGGCAACGATGCTCCAGTCGCGATAGCGGCGATAGTTGCTTTGCCAGTTTTGGAGAGTAGAGGTGTATTTGCTCACTCCGCCGAGGCGATCTATGTCATATCCTTCGGGCAGAATAGCGTTGTAGGATTTCGATGGGTCGTTTGTAACTGTTCCCGCCTGTGAATCGTTGTATAGGTCGCGATAGGCGGTTTTGTAACTATTATAACGCGATTGGTTGAGCGAAATGGCATAACCGCAGCCCATTAGTCCGCCATAGACGATAGGTAGTTTCCAATAACTGCCGTTATATATTTGCCCAGCACCGGGAATAATTGCCCCAAGCCACACCGCCTTCAGGGCATCCGGACGGCGAGTTAAGTCCACATAGTAGTGGTACTGCTCCTCATCGGTTGATGTCGTATCGGGGGTATGGTATATGACATCGTTCTGCGCCCAAAGAAGGCACGGAATAATGGCAAACAATATGGTCAGGAAACGTCTCAATGCAAACGCTCTAATATAGAATAGAGGTCTTCCTCGCCGTTGAAGAATATAGTCAGTCTGCCGTCGGCAATCTTCACTTTCCTGCCGATAGCCTCACCGAGTTGCTGCTCTAATTGCAAATACTGCGGGTTGCTCTCTTTCTTGGCAACTTTTGTTTTTGCGGGTTTGGGTTTGTCCTCGCTGACCAACTGCTCCACCTTGCGTACGGATAGCCCTTCGGAGAGGATACGCTGATAGAGGTCCAGTTGCTGCTCTGTGGATTGAGAGCCGAGAATAGCACGGGCGTGCCCCATATCAATCTTTTTCTCTTTGATACCCATCTGTATCTCTGCCGGCAGTTTGAGCAGACGCAGATAGTTCGCTACGGTAGCACGTTTCTTGCCTACACGCTCCGACATTCGCTCCTGTGTCAGTTGGTACTCGTCCATAAGTCGTTGATAAGCAAGTGCTATCTCGATAGCATCCAAGTCTTCACGTTGGATATTCTCGATGAGTGCCCATTCCATTACCTGCTCATCTTTGGCGGTTCGGATATAGGCGGGAATGGAGTTGAGTCCTGCCATCTTTGACGCACGGAAACGGCGCTCTCCTGCAATAATCATATAGGTGCCGTCGTCGTTCTTGCGTAGCGTGATAGGCGATATAACGCCGTGTTCGCGAATCGAATCCGCCAATTCGGCAAGAGCGTCCTCATCAAAATTACGGCGTGGCTGGTCGGGGTTGGCAACAATCTTGTTCAGTTCCACTTCACTGATACTGCTTCCGCCATTGGTGTCCACATGCGTGGTATCGATTAGGGCGTCCAAACCGCGCCCGAGTCCTGTCATTTTTTTCATAATGCGTATGTTATTGTTGGCGGCGGATTAGTTCCTTTGCCAGCGAGATATAATTTTGTGCGCCTTTGCTCTGCGGGTCATATTCCAGTACGGACATTCCGTGACTCGGTGCCTCGCTGAGTCGGACATTTCGTGAGATAACTGAGTTGAAAACCAAATCTCCGAAGTGGCGTTTTACCTCCTCATACACCTGATTGCTGAGACGCAGACGATTATCGTACATGGTAAGCAGGAAGCCCTCAATCTGCAACGATGGATTGAGTTTCGACTTGATAATCTTGATAGTGTTGAGCAGTTTGGCAATACCTTCGAGTGCAAAGAACTCGCACTGCACGGGGATTATCACGCTGTCGCTGGCGGTCAGGGCATTGACGGTAATCAGTCCGAGAGACGGAGAGCAGTCTATTAATATATAGTCATATTCAGAGCGCACTTGCGACAAGATATTCTTGAGCAGCGTCTCGCGGTTGTCGATATTGAGCATCTCTATCTCTGCGCCCACAAGGTCAATATGGCTCGGTATCAAAAAGAGGTTTTCCACCGATGTACTGACTACTGCCGTATGCGGGTCTATCCCGTTGATAAGGCATTCGTAGATCGTATTCTCGAGGTCGCGTATCTCAATGCCTAAGCCCGATGAGGCGTTGGCCTGTGGGTCAGCGTCCACGAGAAGCACTTTCTTGTTTTGTTGTGCTAAGGCGGCAGCAAGGTTGATCGATGTTGTGGTCTTTCCTACACCACCTTTTTGGTTTGCCAATGAAATAATCTTACTCATATATTCGTTTTATAATTTGTTCTGCATTGATGTCTCTGCACGCAAAATTGCGGTAGCGACAAGTGTTTGTGCCGTGGCACGTACATGGGCGACAGGCTATGCGGTCGAGTTGCACAATATCTTCTTTGTGCTGTTTCCACCCCATGAAACCGAGTTCCGGATGGGTGGCACACCAAACGCTGATGGCACGTAGTCCGACCAATGAACTGAGATGCTGGTTGGCTGAATCCATACAAACCATACAATCCAAACGGCGCATCAGTTCCAACTCCTGCTCCAAAGGCAACCGCCCTGCCACACTTGTTGTACGTGGAAAAACGCTTGCCCATTGGCGAAGCATTTCGCACTCTATCTGTCCCGCTCCAAATAGGAATAGGCGTGTGTCAGCGTTTTCCGACAAGCGTGCGATTACCTCTTTCGTTACCTTGTACGGCAGCATATTCGATCTCGATTTGGCAAATGGTGCAATGCCAATCCATTTACCATGTTTCTCGCCGAATTGCTCCATTACCGCTTCTCGGGCGGGTTCGTTTACCGCCAAGGCGGTAAAACGGTCATCGCTCTCCAATCCCGCTTTTCGGAAAGCCGCCTGATATCGCTCGAACTCGGTAGGCAGCGATTTGGATAGTCGAAACCCGCAAACCGTGATGAGATGCTTTGTCCACCGCCCATAGTCCACGCTATAGGTGCGGCTTCCGCCTAAACGGAAAAGTACCCGTAGGAACCATGTACAAGGCACTTTTTGCAAGTCAATCACCACATCAACCGAGTACTGCCTTAGGTCGCGATAGAGACGCACCAGACTCCTTATAGAGGGCGGTTCCGCCTCGTGAAAACGCACATTGGATAATCCATAGTACATAGCACTCAGGCGTTTCTTCGCTACCACGATAAACTCGTCATCGGGGTGCATTGCGCTGACTGATGCTATGACAGGAACCGTCATAGCCACATTGCCGAGCGTGGAAAAACGCAGTACTAAATACGTCATAATCTATAATCTATAGAACGTTAATTAAATATATAATTCCCATTCATTATCCGGTAATTCCGTTTCCCTTACTTCAAAATTATATGGCTAATTTGTGGATAATTATATGTTTATCAGGTTTGCTTGTTTGATAAAGAACACAAATAAAACTCACCTTATCGTGCGTATGGAAAAGTCGGGTGGATATCGGGTGGATATGCTGTTCTTATGCCTTTATTTGTGTATTTTTATTATTGCAGCGTTTTTGCAAAATCGCGCACCGCCTCAAACCAACTCTCATCGGTAGGCATACGCTTTTCGCCGTCCGACCACTCACTCCAGCATGCACCGAAATAGTAGGTCAATGTGTCGCCTATGTGGTACTCACGCAGCGAGAGCAAACAGCCGTCTATTATCTCTTGGCGGGTGGCCTCCGGTGTGATAACCGCTACATAGTCACGTCCTTGCGAGGTCGAACCATTGTAGTCGAAGTTCATTTGCGCAGCCTGCTTATCCGATAGTGCATCTTCGGCGTATGCAATAGCCCCGCATTTCGTACATTGCATCATGTTGTCAATCGTGTCGTGCAGATAAATACCGCCGCCTACATAGAGTTGCGGCAAGCGTATCTTGGTCGGGCAGTTCACCACTACATCGGCACGGTTGAGCATTTTGCCGGCTTCAGCGGTAATGGTAACAGAACCATTCATGATTTGCTCGCAAACCAACAGACTGTCATATATCAATTTGAATACCAATTTAGTAGGCGTCTGCTCCAATATTTCCCATGAGGAATAGGGCCCGCCAACATATAGGGTACTATCTGCCACTACTGCAAGACCACCACAACCGACGGTGTGCGCCACTTTGTAGCAATCCAGACCTTTGCCGTAGTTGATATGGTAGGGCAAACCGAGAACGTGCTCACGGTAGTAGAAACTATCCACTACCAACTCCGGTGATGCTTTGAGCCACAGATCCACGCCGTTAGACGGGTTCTCAGACAACAGAGCCGGTCCGTACATACGAAATGCAGCGTACTCGTTCTCCCAAGCAAAGTCGTCTTTGCGCTCAGGAACATAGCGTCCAAACACACGTGCCTGTTCGGTTGGCTGACAAGCAGCCAACACAAACAGACAAGCGATAAAATACAAGTATTTTTTCATAATCCTTAATTCATAATTGAATTATTCCGGTTGTTTGCCAATGTAGGCAAGGATACCGCCGTCCACATAGAGAATATGACCGTTTACGGCGTCAGAGGCGTGCGAAGCAAGGAATACAGCGGGACCACCTAACTCACTCGGCTCCAACCAACGCCCTGCAGGGGGCTTGGCACAGATAAATT
>USNU01000019.1 GCA_900556095.1 uncultured Bacteroidales bacterium
CGTACCGTATAGATACCCGCAGCGGTGAAGCCCGGCAGGTATATTTGCGGCACACGGCTATGGTAAACCAGTTGTCCAACAGAACTAAATACGGAAATAGTATAATCTTTATCGGATATGATATCCGAAACGATTTGTACGGGTTCTCCTACTTTAGCAGGGTTAGGCGTGAGATGCAATGTCTGCACAGAGGTATTGGCTATAGCCGTCTCCAAATAGACATGCATAAAGAGCGTAACCTGTCCGCAAGAAGACTGCACATCATGTTGATAGTCTCCGACCTTGGTATTTTCTCCCAAGAAGACTTCTCCCTCATAGAGATAAGGCAGATCCATTTGTCGGATAGTATCATAGACAGCCCCTTTGGCATCAGCGACCAACAGATGGAGTGTGATAGTAGAATCGCATCCATAATCGTTTAGAACCGTTTGGGTATAGGTACCCGCTTTGTTCAATCCGCTAAAGACTTCATCGTTGTAGGAGTCGCCTTGACATATAGAGGTGCGCCACATAGTCTCGGTATCTCCAGTAGCAGAAATACGCAGGAAAGTACGCACAATGCTATCACATCCAGTAGTTGCGGACAATGTATCGGTAAACACCTTGTCGGAGTAGTAGGTAGTTCCCTTGTAGGTATAACTCTGACAAGCCATAATGGTTGTATCCAGATAGGTCGTCGGAATAACCTCAAGATGCAGTTCCACCAAACTATCACAGCCATTGTGAGAAGTAAGTGTCAGCGGGACAATAGTAGATTTCTGTGCCAAGAAATTGAAACCGTTGTTTTGATACATATAGCCCTCACAGATAGTATCGTGGATAGCGACACGCTCGGCAGGATAAACACTCAATGTAAGTGTAAGAACCGTATCCGGCGCATTGTTCTGCCCGAGAAGTTTGGTGGTATAGGTAGTACTACCCAGCACCAAATCAGCACGTGAGATGGAGAAATAGGCATCCACATAGTCACCAGAGTTGCAGACAGAGGCCGCATAGTCTCGGGTAACGACACGCTTGAGCGCGATATTATCCAAGTGCAAACGGTTGTCGTTAGACGAAGCCTCCACGCCAAAGGCGATTCGGATAGTTTTGCCTGCATACTTTGCGAAATCAAATCGGTAGGATGTACCCGCCCAGACCGGTATGGAAGAGAGCAGATAGTCGGCACCATATTCGCCCCAAGTGGTGGTGTTAGCAGCCGTCCATGTAGCCCCTCCGTCTTCCGATACAATGATATAGAACCGTTGCGAGGAAGTGGAGGTAGGTGCTTCGTTACTATTCCAATAAGTGAGTGCGGCATCGAAAGAGAACTCAAGCGCTTCGTTGTCCGCCACCGTAGTGAGGTCGATAGCAGGCGACAGCATCCACGATTTTGAGAAAGAGGAATATATCTCAACGGTTACGTGATTGGCATCCGCCAGTGCCTTATCGGTGTACGAAGAGTGGTATCCCCAACCATTTTCTTCAGTACCCGTGGTTGTATAAGGTTCCGCAGTGTCGAACGAAGCCTTACCTGCGACAAGGTCGGCATAGGCAACAGAAGACTTGTAGCGTGTCCAGTTGGCAGGGAACAATATGCTTGCCATATTATCGAATGTCTCCACGAAAGGCACACCGTAGGCAGTGGTAACAGTATAAGGACCAGCCCAAGCGGATGTGTCGCCGACCGCACAGACGGAGCGGATATAGACGTCATATTGCGTTTGTGCCGCAAGCCCATTAATGGTAAACACGGTGGTATCGACAGACTGAACCGGTGTTTTTCCGCTCAACATAAATCCTGCCGTACCATACGCATACTGCCATTGCGGAGCCTCATCATTGGGTACAAAGGCGAGTGTAGCCGAAGTGGCAGTAGCCGCTTTGAGCGTGCATTTCTTCACACCAAAGCAAACCGATGATGTAGCATAGAGATGTACATTATCGATGTGTAGGCGAGTACTGTTTTGCTCGCACATTACACCGAATGCAATCTGAACCACTTTACCGGCATATCGGCTGAAATCAAGTTGATACGACGTGCCTGCTTTGTTCGGTATCTCCGACAACATATAGTCGGCGGAGTCAGCCGGCGCATTGCTCCACAGGATTGCGTTCTTCTTATTCCACGTAGCCCCGCCATTTTCAGAAACAGCCACGTAGAAACGTTGCCCATCGGACGAAGAAGGTGCGGATGTTGAATAAGTAGAAGAAAGTGCCGCATCGAAAGTAAAGAAGATGTATCCATCCTCATCTGCAGTAGTCAGATCGATGGCAGGTGTAACCGCCCAGCAACCGGAGTTGCTATACGAGGAGATTTCAACGGACAAATGGTTTTTATCGGATAGTGCATTCTCCGTATAAGAAGAATTATACCCCCACTTAGATGTAGTGCCATTGACTTGGAGCGGAGTTTCCGTAGCGAAGGACTTAGAGCCGTTGAACAGAAGAGAGTCCGGAATTTGGGCATAGGTAAGCCACTTATCCGGCATCTGCTTTGTCGTGGAGATGTCTGCAAAGTCCTCATAGAACGGGATAGCATAGTCGGTTGTAAAGCCAAACGGTCCTACCCACTTAGAGGAATCTTCCTCTCCGCAAACAGTGCGTACATAGACATCGTAGCCGGTGCTATGGTTCAAGCCGGAAAGCGTGAAGTCCTGCGAAGCGGTAACAGCCTTAGCCGCAGCATCGGAGAGTGCGAAACCTGCGGGCCCGTAGGCATACTGCCATTGTGCATCCGTTTTTTCGGTCTCAATATGCAAATTGAGCGATTGTGTTGTAGCACTTACCTGCGATACTCTGACCGGCGCAATACAGATAGAGGAAGCCGCATACAGACTCACATTATCGATGTGCAAGTAGTTATCGTTTTCCGACACTTCGATACCGAAAGCAATACGGATGGTTTTGCCTTTGTACTTGGAGAAATCCAGCAGATACGGTGTACCGGAGCCGTTGGCAATATCCGACAGTTTGTATTGTGGATTATCAGCGGTAGCATTGCTCCAGAGGATTGTATTCTCTTTGCTCCATGTGGCTCCCGCGTCCTCGGATACCATGATACAGAACCGCTGGTTGTCGGAAGAAACAGGTGCATCGGAAGCATCATACTTAGTAAGCGCAGCATCGAAAGAGAATACCACCATCTCATCCTCTGCAACTGCCGAAAGATTGATTGCCGGGGTAAGAAGCCATGAGCCTGAGTAATATGACCAGAGTTCTACCCCGATATGATCTTCATCGGCGAAACCATATTTTGTGGACGATGCGTTGTATCCCCACTTGGTAGTGCTACCAGACGAAGCAAGCGGTGTTTCATTTGCGAAAGATTTAGTCTCATCGCAAAGAGCCGAGACAGTCAGCGACTTATCAGAATAAGTGAGCCAGTTATCCGGGATCTGCTTTGTAGTGGAGATACCTGCAAAGTCCTCGTTGAACGGCAAGATGTATGCCGTAGCAAAAGCGAACGGTCCGACCCACGCAGTAGTGTCGTTGCTGCCACAAGCGGATCGTACATAGACATCATAACTTATGTTAGGGTTCAAGCCTGTCAGTGTAAAGTCGAGCGCAGCAGTGTTGTGTATTGCAGAGTCCGCCCTGTTGAAACCTTTGACGCCATATACATACTGCCATGCCGTAGCAGCACGATTCGAATCGCCTATGCACAACGAAACAGACGAAGTAGTCGCATTGGTTTGCTGCACCGTTTCAATATCGAAACAGTGATTTGCATCGGCGTAGAGACGGATATTATCCAAGTGGATACGCACTTCATCTGTATAATAAGAAGAAGAATTTTGATATGCACCGAAAGCCACCTGAACTGCCTTACCTATATACTTATTCATATTGAATGTATAAGATTGTCCTGCGCCGTTCGGGATAGCCTCGATGGAGTGGTCAGCGGTAGATGATTCGCTCCAAAGGGTTGCATTTCCGCGCGTCCAAGTCTTGCCGCCATCTTCAGAGACAGCCACATAGAATTCCTGGTCGTCCGCGGAAGACGGGTGTGCAGATGTGTAAGGCTCGGTAAGTGCTACATCGAACGAAAGTACCACATTAGATGCCTCTTCCACATCGGTCATATCCACTACCGGTGATACCAACCAGTACGACGAAGAAGAATATGTAAGCGAAACAGAGACGTGTTTGTCGCCACTGAAAGCGTTTGCATTGTATGTAGCCGAATACTGCCAACCATAGGACGACGGTGTAGTGTTCTCAAACGAACCTCCTGCGAACAAAGAGGACGGCGAGAGCGAACTATAGGTGGTCCATGCATCAGGGAACGCTGTATCGACGGTGTTGAACTGTTCCGTGAGCGGCAGAGCGTGTACAGTCCGTACGGTGTACGGTCCTGACCATTCGGAGGTATCACCTACAGCGCAGACAGAACGCACATAGACATCATACGAAGTGCCTGCTGCGAGGTTGGAAAGCGTAAAGACAACGGTGTCGGTGTTATGGCAATGCGCAAGACTATCGGCTACAGAAAAACCGCTGATGCCATAGAGGTATTGCCATACCGAGTCGGATTGAGAAGGCACGATACGCATTTGGGCAGAAGCGGAAGTAATCTTCTGAGAAGATACACTCTTCACACCAAAGCAACGCGATTCGGTCTTTTCGAGACGTATGTTGTCGATATGCAACCGGTTGTCGTTGGACGAAGCATACACGCCAAAGGCTATTTGTATGGTCTTGCCTGCGTACTTCGAGAAATCGAACTTGTAGTTCTTTCCGTTGCCGGCAGGAATAGACGACAGCGTGTATTGCGCCGAGTCGGAAGCCGCATTGCTCCACGTGATGAGGTTCTCTTTGCTCCATGTTGCCCCGCCATCTTCGGATACAGCGAGATAGAAACGCTGGTTGTCGGACGAGGTAGGTGCTGCAACGGAATACGCATAGGTGAGTGCCGCATCGAAGGAGAATACCACATAATTACCGGAGACTCTCGTCATATCAATGACCGGAGTCACCATCCAAGCATCGGAATTGGAAGACGACAACTCAATGGCAGCGTGCATTCCATCTTCCAATGCTTTATTATTGTAGGTGGAATTATACTTCCACGCAGTTCCTGCAGCAGCACCGTCAAACGGCGAGGCAGTACCCAGCACCTTATCAAGTGTGAGGTTCTTGTAATTTCCCCAATCGACGGGGAAAGCCGTAGAGATGGTTGTGAACTCTTCCACAAACGGTACACCATACGATGTTTTGAACTTCAGGGTTTCCGACCAGTCGGAATAGGAAGTTTCCCCGCAGATGACACGTATGCGAGCATAGTAACCGGTGTTAGCGGTGAGCGCACCGACAGCCAAAGCGGAATCAGAGAGAACGGAATCGACTACGAGGTTGTTGAATTTCGCATCGGCAGCCACTTGTAGTTGGAACGTAGCGGCATCGCTATTCCAGCAAAGCGTTGCACTATCCGTTGTCAGACCGGTTGCTTGCAAGCCGGTCGGCTTCAAACAGTTGAGGTTCTGCTCTTTGAGTGCGACATTACTCAAATGGAGATAACCTGAAGCGTCATCATCGGGCGAATAAGCATAGAAGGCAATACGAATCGATTTGTTGCGGTAAGCCGAGAAATCAAAGGTATAGCGTGTGCTTGTATTCGGGATGCTGTCGAAACGCCGTGCGAAGGTAGTATCCGTTCCCCAGACGAGCGAGTCAATCTTTGTCCATGTAGCCGCATCGTCTTCCGAAACCAAGACTGCAAATTTACGGTCCTTGGTAGAGGAAGCATACGGTGCCAATGAATAGTATGACGATGTAAGTGCCATATCGAAACTTAACAGAATCGGGTTGGTCGCATCCTGCGTATTCAACAGCACATTCGGCGTTGCCAAGACAGAATTCTGCTCATAATAATATGTATAGCCATAATCATAATCGTATTCCTCATCTGTCAGTTCCCACATCATCTTCGGTGCTGGTATACCGTAGGTATCGGTGGAAGAGAATGTCCAATCGCTGTAGGAACCCGAGTTGGATGTTGCGCCGCCATTGAGGATGTTTCCGGAGAGCCGCAGCCATGTACCGGGCAGACCTTCCGAGAAATCCTCGGAGAAAGGCAGACTGATGCGTGTGGTAAAACTCCGTTGTACGGCGAGAGTAGTATCCGTACCGCATACAGAAGCCACACTGACAGTATATCTCATATCCGATTTCAGGTCGGTAAGCAGGAGGAGCGTATCCGCCGGATTATAGGTTTTCTTTCCTGCCTCACTTACGACTGTAACCACGAAATTATCGGCTTGGGATGTCCAATGGACACGGGCACGGGTATCGGTGATACTGTCAACAGACAGAGCATCCACCAGCGGGCAATCCAACCGTTTGGAAATCCTGACATCATCGATATAGATATAGTTGGCTTTGCTGCCTTTTTTCTGGAAGAACACGATATATTTCCCTTGTGCGCCCTCCAAGGAGACCACTTGCTGACGCCAGAATGCGGCGGGGTCGTCCGAAACGGCAGCATCGCTTGCTATAGACTCCACAACCACTTCTTTAATCAAACGGAATGTAGATGTATCGTTCAGGTTATCCATCGTACCCACCATAACGGAGTGGAGATAGGTATCGTCAGCACACGAGAAACCGGACGAAGTAGCAGATCCTGCACGTGCCATGAAAGAGAGTTGGAGCGTATCCAGGTTGCCCTCTACCATCGGCAGTGCCGCAAGAGAGTAGTTGCTGCTGTAACTTCCCATATAGAAGCCCAGCGCAGACGAACCGCTATATGCATAGGTATAATACGATGTATTATCATGCAAATAAGGCATAGATGACGAACTCGTGTATCTTGTTTCCCAGCAGTTCTCCATATAGTAGTAACTCGTAAGCAGGTGGCGGTTGTCGGTATCGTCAAAATTGTACAATACCGGCACGGAAGCCATACACTTGGTATCGAAATAAACCGGTCCAAACCAAGCGGAGGTATCTCCCGAAGCGCACAATGTACGCGCATAGACGGCATAGGTAGAGGAGTGCTGCAAACCGGACAGATGTATCAGAGAAGAATCGGCATGGACAGGTTGCGCCGTAGCGAAATCTACGCTGTCTATGGCATAGACATACTCTATGGTATCGGAGAAATTGGTTGCTTTGACAAACAGGGATGCCGATTGTGTAGAAATGGAATCAGCAATGGCATAAAGATTGATAATACCATCGCAAGTAGGCTGATAATGGTCGATAGCAACACTATCCAGATACAGATAGGTATCCGGATTAGAAACAGTCGATTCGGTAAAGAATCCTATACGTATGCTTTTGCCTGCATATTTCGACAAATCCATGCGGCAACGTTTCGCCTTCAGCGAGAAATCGTTGTAGTTGTAATCTCCCGACCCGTCGGAAGCCCATACGGTGCTGTTGGAACGCGTCCAAGTAGCACCTCCGTCCAAAGATACCATCACAGAGAATTTATCGTCCGAAGAGTCTTCCACTCCGGTTGCAGAAGAGGAAGAAGAGTACTTGGTCTTTGCAACCTTGAAACTAACGGCAATTGGGTCATCGGTATCACCAAGTTGCGGCAACGATATAGCGGGCGAGACAAATAATGCGTCATACGAACCGGTAGACCAAACCTCAACACGTGCGGCGTTATCTTGCATACCCGTGATACCAGAAGGTACGGTAGTGATATACCAGGCGGTGGTGCCAGTGGCAGGTGCGATGGATGATATATCCAGTGTGTCCGCCCCTGCAGGGAAGGACTTCTTATAGACCGTCCAATCGGAAGTCGAATTACCGGCAGAGAAATTCTCGGCATAAGGAACACTATAGGAGGTAGTGAACACGGTATGTCCCGACCAGCGTGCGGTATCGCCTTCGCCACAGATAGCACGGATATATGCATAGTAGGCAGTACCCGCCGAAAGGTTGGTAACGGTAACGGATCCGGTATTGGCAATGATGTCATCGAATACAAAATCAGAAACCGTATCCGGATTGCACAGCACCGTCGAGACAACAACCCGTGCGCTACCGGCAGCGGACGTCCAGTGCAGCGTAGCCGCATCGGTCCGAATATCCGAAACCTCGGTGTTCAATACCTGATGGCAAGCGTCCACAGCCTCGATGCGTACATTGTCCACGATAGCAATATCGGAGTAGTTGCGGGCTGCAGCCACCATCAAAACAATATACTTACCCATTTCGCCCAAGTAGTCGCCCTGATAGTTGTCAAAGCCTATGGCATAACTTCTGAGTGCGAGTGAATCGGCAGCATATTGGAGTGCGAGTGTGTCGGTAACCTCAAAAGTAGAAAGGTCAGACGGGTCTGTGATGACACCCACATACAGTCTGGCGACATTGGCTGTATCCGCTTTGGTGGTATTCACCGCGGCATCAAACACCACTTGATACTTGGTGATATCATCGATATTCAACGGCGGCAGGATAGCATAGTAGTTGTTGCCATAGTACGAAGATGATGTACTTTGGGGTTTATTCAAATACAGGACTTTCCCGAAACCGGTGATAGAGCGGGTATCCGGTGCAGTAAGATAAGCCTTCCCCACCCCTGTGGTATCTCCGATACCGACAGTCCAGCAAGTAAGCGCATCGGGATCAGAGAAATCGACCGTACCCAATTCCGCAGGTGTATATGCACCACATTGCGTTCGGAAAGAGGCCGTGAGCGTATCTCCGTTGAGGTCGCAAGACTGGTGTGCAACCACATGGTAGAGTGTATTGGTGTTCAAGCCTATGAGGCGGTATGGCGAAGCGGTAACATCACCGGAGAACAATGCAGTAGTGGCATCATCGGCGTACACATCGAGATGAAGCGATTGTGCGCCCCCCACGGTCCATGAGATGTCTGTTTCCGTTTCGGACAAAGCAACGGCAGACAAGGATTTGATACCCTGGCAGTTGACATCGAATGTATTGACGGAGACGTTGTCTATCAGCAGATAGTTGTCGGCATTGGAGACTGTAGATTCGGCATAGAACGCAATGCGAATTTTTGTACCGATATACTTCGACAGGTCGATGGTGTATTTTTGCATCTTGTCATCCGGCAGGTCGTTGAGTACGAAATCGGTGGTGCTATCGTTGGCATTGTTCCAAACGGTAGCATTGGCACGCGTCCAAGTAGCCCCGTTATCCGTACTGATGACCACAGTGAACTGGTCGTCTGTACCCTGATCTCTCTTAGATATTGCAGAAGAATAAGGAGTCAATGCTGCCTCAAAGGAGAGTTGCACGGCATCATCCGCATCTGCATTGATATAGAGTTCGGGCATCATAAGCCAATACGCACAACCGGTACTATATATGTTTATCCAAGCCACATATCCATCGGTTGTAACACCGCTTTTAGAGCCAAAATTCCAATAAGAAGTAGAGGAGGTCAGCGTTGAGCCGTTGAAGACATCAGCCAGCAATCCTTTCCACCTACTCCACCCGTCGGGTATGGAGGTGGTAGTAAATTTCTCCAAGAACGGAATACCCACCAAGGTAGTGAACGAATAGGTATCCTCCGCTTCAATGGTGTCCGTGCCGCATATAGTGCGGATAGTAAAATAATAGGTTTTCCCCGAGGAGAGACCGCCGAATGTAACGGCAGACGTAGCAACCACACTGTCTTGCAGGAGTGTGGTGAGGTTGCGGTCTCCGTAGAGGCTCACGAGCCACTTGGTCATTGCTTGTGCGTCCCACGAGAGTGCGGCAGTTGATACCATAGGATCAGATACTACATTTTTCGGCAGACGGCATATAGGTATTTTCTTCAATACGATGTCGTCCAACGCATTGTATGTATTGTAGGAACCCTGTTGAGCCGCTTCCACCGCCCGCACAGCGACATAGTGTCCTGTACCAGTATAGGAAAGGAAATCGGTTTCGCATTTGATATACTTGGTATCATCCCCTTCAAAACGTGCTACTTCCACGAAAGTGGAGAGGTCGTACGGGTCAGTCATCACACCTACCGCCACGCGGCTTTGCCCTGTATATGAAGTATAGGAAGAAGACCACGAACCGACAGACAAGCGGAAGGACAGCACCAGCGAATCCATATTCTCCACGTAGGGCAATACGAAATAGTTGTCGGTGCCATGCAGGTCAAGATGTCCTCCGTTATAAGTAGGCGAAGAGGTTGAACGGGTCGGATAATAATCAAATGAGCGCAATGGGAAATAAATACCATTGACGGTTTTTGCCGATGAGCGGTAATGAATCTCGTTGTTGAACGTATAGATACTTATCTCGGCATTGTCGGAGTTCATATCCAAGGTAATGGGGAGGCTGCCCACAGTAGGGACACGCAGTGTAACAGGGAAAGCCCAATCGGAAGTTACGCCGTTTTTGACAGCCTGCAGATATACGCATACCGTTTTTCCTGCCAGGTCTGCACTTGCGACATGGAAGGAGGAGGCAGTCAGTCCCGTTTGGCTGACGAGGCAGTCTGCATCGGCAAGCGATGCCGCATTGCGCACATACTTGGCAGCCACTTTGATATTCCAACTGTCCGCCCCGTGCAATGCAGCCGACACATCGAAGCCGGAAGGCAGGACATCGGAGATACGTATATCCTCCGGTACGGGTGCAGCCGCAACGGCTACTGAGAAATTATCCACGAAGAAAACATTGTCTTTTGCAGCAGCCGAGCGGAGGGCTACATACTTGCCATTGCCCTGATAGTCGCTCAACGAGACGACAAAATGTTTGAACTGATAGCCCGATTCCACAGTAACCGTTTTGACAGGGGTGAATGTGGTGTAATCAGCGGGATTGGTCATCACGCCCACCGTCAGTTCGGCTGCATAATCTTTGGTCGCTCCATTGGCGATATAGGAATAAGCCGTACCCCAAAACGACACTTCACATTGCGACAGATTGCCATCCAATTCGGGGGTGGCGGCATACACATATTTGCCCTTTGGCACCGGTGAAACAGATGTTGAGGCGGCACCTACGAATGCGAGATAGGAAGTGCTATCCACGGAATAGTTCTGTTTGTAGGTGGAAGAAGCACCGACGTATACAAAAGGCACGCCTACATTATCGATGTCGGTTGCGAAAGTCCAACCATTGATAACAGCATAATCCGATGTTGTTTTCTTCTGATTGAAATTCTCCACATAAGGCAGAGAATTCAACATAGAGGTTTGGAACTGTGTAGAAGTCCACTCGGTATATCCGGAGGCATTATCGGCACAGTTGGTACGCAGGTAGGCATAATAAGTGGTATATGTATCCAGCCCTGTGATTGTAAGCGAGTTGTCGGTCATTCCCTTTTGCATATACAGCACTTCGGATGCTTGTGCAGCGGAGGGGTCTGCCAATGCGCTATCCGATACGATCAGGTCAAACAAGTCTGCCTGACTTCCATAGCCTGTACCTCCTGCGACAAACTCGATGAATGCCGAACGGGAGGAGGGTTGTACCATTTGGAAAAGCGGTTTCTGGCATATTGACGGTTGTAAAACGCAAATGTCATCCAATACCACACCCTTCCCAGCATGGTCTTCCACCTCAAAAGCAATCTGATAAGCCGTACCCTGCAGATACTTTTCGAGCGGCAGCGTTTCATTTTTCCAAGCAGGAATAGGGGAAGCGAACTCCTCAAGCAACGTCCATTGTGCATCGGCAGTTGTACGATACCATACCCGCAACGTATCAAAATAGTCGAATGTAGCCACTTGTGCATGTGCAAAACAGAGTTGGGGGTTTTGCATTTCGGAGATGTCCATTGCCGGCGAGATCAGCCGTGTAACGAACCCCGATGTGGCTCCTTTCG
>USNU01000020.1 GCA_900556095.1 uncultured Bacteroidales bacterium
CCGGCTAGTACACTTCTGCGGCCGCGACTTCGAGTGCGTGGACGAAGGATTCGGCGAGAACCGGGAAGTGGATGTAGTGGTTCGTCCGGAGGACTGGTATATAGGTTATGCGGACGAAGGGCAAAGGACAAAGGACGAAGGACAAAAGACCGCTGCGCTGAAAGATTTGGATCCTGTGGCGGCAGCGGATGCGGAGGACTATACGAGCGACCCTTGGCAGTTGTACGGCGTGGTGCAGAGTTGTATCTTCAAGGGCGTGCACTACGAGATGACGATGCTGACGGACAACGGCTACGAACTGATGATACAGGACTATCACGCTTACGCCCCCGGCCGCAGAGTGGGGTTGGTGGTGAAGCCGGAGGATATACAGGTGATGAAAAAAAGCCATCTATGTAACAGGTTTGACGGCAAGGTATTGGACGGCAACAAGGTGGAGTTTCTGGATGCGGAATGGGACATCAGCGACCGCACTGCGGAGCGTTTCAGCGTAGGCGAAGAGGTGGACGTGGAAGGGGATTTCGAGCGTGTGAACCTACAAGACGACGAGGAAGACGGTGTACTGCAAGGCGAGGTATATTTTATCCTCTGCAAAGGCGACCACTATCATCTGCAGGTTCGTACCGACGACGGCGACGACCTATACGTGGACACCAACGATGTATGGGACGACGGCGACCGTGTGGGCGTGAAGATAGCGCCGAGTTATATCCGGCTCTACAAGAAGCAGGCCGAAGGACCAAAGACAAAGGACGAAGGACAGGGGAGCGATGAAAACAAGTAAATGGGGACGTATGCTGCAGTCGCGGCGTACGTGGGCGTGGCCTTATGTGCTGTTCCTAATCTGTCTTGTGCTGCTGCCGCTGCTGCTGATCGGCGTATATGCGTTCACCGACCCGCAGGGGCATTTCACGATACAGAATTTTGTAAGTTTCTTCACCAAATCGGAGGCGGTAAACACGTTTATCTACTCGCTGGCTATTGCGTTGATAACGACCATTATATGCTTGGTAGTAGGTTATCCGGCAGCGTATATCATGGCGATGCAGTCGTTCCGTACGCCTGCCGTGATGGCGATACTGTTTATCCTACCGATGTGGATCAACTTCCTGCTGCGTACGATAGCCACGGTGGAGTTGTTCCATATGTTCGGTTTGCCGTTGGGCGAGGGTGCATTGCTGTTCGGCATGGTATATGATTTTCTGCCGTTTATGATCTATCCGATCTACAACACGCTTCAGAAGATGGATATGAGTTTAGTGGAGGCGGCGCAAGACCTGGGTGCAAACCGCTTCAAGGTGTTTACGAAGGTGATATTGCCTCTGTCGATGCCGGGTGTGTATTCGGGTATCATCATGGTGTTTATGCCTACGGTATCGACTTTTGCGATCTCGGAGTTGCTGACGCACAACAAGATAACGCTTTTCGGCTCACTGATACAGCGCAGTTTCTCGGAGGGTGGTATCACGATGTGGAACTACGGTGCGGCACTGTCGCTCATTCTGCTGATAATCATCGGTATGACCTCGTTCTTCGGACAGAAAGACGAGAATAACAGGGAAGGAGGCATAGTATGAAAAACGGTTCGATGGTGGAACGCCGCGGCTTCTGGTCCCGCTTTGCCGGTCAGGCGTATCTATGGCTGATATTGGTGGTGCTGTATGCGCCGATACTCCTTATATTTATATTCTCGTTCACCAAGAGCAAGGTTTTCGGCAACTGGACGGGCTTTACCTTCGGGCTGTATGAGAACCTGCTGACGGGATATGACTACGTCGATCAGGTGCAGGTGGATCCGAACCTGTACCGCGCGATGCTCTACACGGTGATAGTCGCCCTGTCGGCTGCGGTGATGTCGACGCTGCTCGGTACATTGGCGGCGATAGGTATCTACAACATGCGCCAGCGCGACCGGCGTATCATCACTTTTATGAACTCGATACCGATGATCAACCCCGATATTCTGACAGGTATATCGCTGTTTCTTCTGTTTGTGTTCCTGGGGATAAGCCGCGGTCTGGCGACGGTAATCATAGCGCATGTGGTGTTCTGTACGCCCTACGTGGTGCTGAGCGTGATGCCGCGACTGACAAAGATGAACCCGAACATCTACGAGGCGGCGCTCGACCTGGGTGCCACGCCGCTGCAGGCACTGCGCAAGGTGCTGATGCCGGAACTATGGCCGGGGATGATTTCCGGTTTTATATTGTCCGTCACGCTGTCGATTGACGACTTCGGCGTAACATTCTTCACGAAAGGCAGCAACGGTCTGGAGACGCTGTCCACCTTTATTTATGCGGACGCACGCAAGGGCGGTCTGACTCCCGAGTTGCGTCCTCTATTCAGCCTTATCTTCCTCACCATTCTGGTGCTGCTGTTGATAATCAATCTTCGTACTAACAAACAACAAAAATCTATTAAAAAGAAATGAAACGTCCCTTTTTTGCTTTGGTGCTGATGGCAGCACTGACTTTTGCAGGTATAACCCTTCCGGCTGCCTCTCAGGCTGCCGACCGTGCGCACACGCTGAAGGTGTATAACTGGGCAGACTATATCGACATGGATAATGTACTCAACACGTTCCCTGCGTGGTACAAGGCGCAGACGGGCGAGGACGTAACCATACAATATTCGACTTTCGACATCAATGAGTCGATGCTCACCCAGATAGAGGTGGGACATGAGGACTATGATGTGATTTGCCCGAGCGAGTATATCATTGAGCGTATGCTGCGCAACAACCTTCTGCTGAAGATAAACAAGGACTTCGGCGAGACCCCCGACTACACCACCTATGTGGCTCCGTTTGCGCTGGAGAAATTCCAAGAGATGGCCCTCGACAGCAGTGTGAATGTGGCAGACTATACGGTTGGCTATATGTGGGGTACGACGGGTATTCTGTACAATCCGGCTCACGTGGACGCCGCCGACCTGAAGTCGTGGTCGTTTCTGACCAATCCGAAGTTTGCGGGCAAGATCTTTATGAAAGACGCTTTCCGCGACATCTATTCGTGCGTGGTGCTGTATGCATACAAAGATGAGATTGCGCGCGGCGAGGTAACCCGCGCTGACCTGGTGGCACACATCACTCCGGAGCGTATCCAGCGTGTAGAGGACACGCTGAAGGTAGCGAAGGGCAATATTGCCGGCTGGGAAGTGGATTTCGGCAAGGAGGAGATGTGCAAAGGCAACTCGTGGATGGATGTGGCATGGTCGGGCGACGCTCAATGGGCTATCGATGAGGCTGCAGAGGGCGTGGAACTGGACTATATCGTACCGGAAGAGGGTTCGAATGTATGGTTCGACGGCTGGTGTATCCCCAAATATGCCGTGAACACCAAGGCTGCCAGTTACTTTATCAACTATCTGTGTATGCCGGAGAATGCTATTCTGAATATGGAGGAGATCGGTTATGTGAGTGTAATCGCATCGCCCGAGATACTGGAATGGGCCGACGATGCAGCCGAGAACGAGGATACGGTGGACCTGAGTTATTTCTTCGGCGAGGACGCTACGGCGGGACACGCCAACCAAGTGTTCTACCCGGACAGAAGTCTGATTGAGCGTTGCGCACTGATGCACGATTGCGGCGACCAAACCAAGGATATGCTGGAGATGTGGAACCGCGTGAAAGGCGACAACCTGTCGAGCGGAATGGTAATTTTCTTGGCAGTTGTGCTGGTTTTGGTTGTCGGTGGTATCATTTTTGCTGCTGTCAATAGGAACAAGAAGAAAGCCCAACAGCGCGGACGAAAGACGAGGAGATAAAAGACCGCCTGCAGCTGTTGGAGGTTGGACCGCTTGCGCTGTTGGATGTTGGACCGCTGCGCTGTTGGACCGCTTGCGCTGTTAGATGTTGGGCTGCGGCTGTTGGAAAAAGATGATGATGTACCACTCCTTGCACCCCGATTGGGGTGCAAGGAGTATGGTGCATATATAGATTTAGGAGTTGATACGGGATGTCTATCCCTTGCTCATCCCTTGCGTATCCCTTGCTAAATCGAACGGGATAAAACCGATATAGGTTAGTATAAGAAAAGAACAAGACTGATATGAAGCGAAAGAACCGATTCTTGGTAGTACTTGCCCTATTGCTATGGGGCATGGCAGGCTATGCGCAACCATCACAGATGGAAACCGACTATAACCGTATTGCAGAACGCTTTGAGTCACGAGACAAGACGCTGCAGAAGGACCTGAAAACCTATCTGCAAAAGTATCCGTACACCACGTACGAGGACGAGATACACTTTATGTCGGGTGTGCTGCAAGCCGAGAAAGCCAAATGGAAACAGGCAAGCAAAGAGTTGGAACAGGTGGAGTATAAGGCGCTGACCCGCCCGCACCAGGCAGATTATCAGTTCTATCGCGGCTACTGCTACCTGATGCTGCAGCAATACTCGCGTGCGGCGGTCTATTTCGCGCAACTGAAAAAGACAGCGAACCCCTATACCACCAAGGCTACATACTACTACGCCTATACGCAGTACAAACAGCAGAACTACGACAAGGCACTGCCCGTGCTGCTGTCGATAGAGGATATGGGCGAATATGAGAAGACCGTACCTTATTATATCGTGCAGATCTACTATGCACAGCAGGAATATACCGAGGTGGAGCCGCGTGCGGAGGCACTGCTGGCAGCCCAACCGGGCAATGAGAACAATGCGGAACTGCATCGTATGCTGGGCGAGATGTATTACCTGAAAGGGAGTAAGGACAAAGGAATAAGGACAAAGGAGGAAGGACAAAGGACCGCTTCGCTGAAGGACTTGGAAAAAGCGGTGGAGCACCTGCAGGCATACGAGAAGCAGGTGCGCTCGACTGATGTGCCGTTAGTGCGCAACGACCTCTATCTATTGGGAATGGCGGAGTATCAACTTGGCGCATACAAGGAGGCGGTCGGTTACCTGAAGCAGGTGAAACAGGAGAACGACACGATCTCGGAGAGCGTGTGCCTGACGCTGGGAAACGCGTATATCCGACTCGGTCAGCCCGAGCAGGCGAAACTATCGTATCAGGCCGCTGCCGCCTATCGGTTGACGCCCATAGTGCGCGAGGAAGCACTCTACAACTATACGCTCTGTACTTATAACTCGTCCACTGCTCTCGGGGAGAGCGTGCGTGCGTTTACCGACTTTCTGAACGAGTTTCCGGACAGCAAATACGAGAACGAGATCTATGCGCTGTTGAGCGATGCGTTTGTGCGGTCGCGCAACTATGCTTCGGCGTTGTCGGTATTAGATTCGATAGACCATCCGACGGTCAAGATGCTGCAAACCAAGCAATATCTGCGCTATCAGTTGGGCGTGGACGCTTTCTTGCAAAACAAGATGGATCAGGCACGCGTGCGCATGACGGAGGTAATCGACCATACAAGCGAGTCGGCGCAATACACGACCGAGGCGTACTATTGGCGTGCGGAGGCAAATTACCGGTTGCGCGACTATACAGCCTGCATCAGCGACCTGAACAAGTATATGGCGCAGAGCGATGTACGGCGGTCGAGCAACTACCTGCAGGTCAACTACCTGAGCGGCTATGCCTATTTTGCACAAAAAGACTATCCGAAAGCGCAGACGCAGTTTTTGCGCTATATAGACAATGCCGATGCGAACGATCCGACCTACGCCGATGCGCTCAACCGTATAGGCGACTGCTATTTCAATGCGCGCAACTTCCCGTCAGCCATTGCCTACTACGGTCAGGTGGTGGACAAGAACGGCACGGGGGCGGATTATGCCACGTTCCAACGCGGATATGCACAAGGTTTGCAACACAAATACCAGGAGAAGATAAATACGATGCGCACGCTGGTATCGCGCTATCCGAAGTCGGACTATGCGGACGACGGTCTCTACGAGACGGCGCGTGCGCAACTGCAGTTGGACGACGAGCGTGCGGCGATAGCCTCGTACGAACAACTGCTCCAGACCTACCCGAACAGCAACCTCGCCCGCAAGGCGTCGCTGGAGCGGGCCATGCTCTACCGCAACCTGCACGAGGACACCAAAGCCATTGCCGCCTACAAGCATACGATAGAGACCTATCCCGCTTGCGAAGAGGCCTATACGGCGTTGGACGGTCTGGAGGCACTCTATGTGGAGAACGGAAATATCAACGAGTATCTGGCTTATACCAAGCAACTCGGGCGCATGAACATGCAGGTTACCACCCAGGACGACTCGCTTAGTTTCGCCTCCGCGGAACTGCAATACATGCAGGGCAACTACCAGCGTGCGGCGTCGGCGTTGGCAGTCTATCTCGGCAAGTACTGCCCGGGCAGCCGCTACTGCACGACGGCACAATACTATATAGCCGATTCCTATTACCGCCTGGGCAAGAAGCCCGATGCCCTGCGCGAATACAAGGCGCTGACCGACATCACAGGCAACCCGTATATGGAGGAGGGCTGTATGCGTGTGGCGGAACTGAGTTATGATGCACAGGATTACCGCACCTCGCTCGACTATTTCTACCGAATGCTCTCGCAGGCATCCGACCGCGAAAAGATCAATATCGCCCGTTTGGGTATCTTGCGTTGCAGTTACTACATAGGCAACCACCAGTCAACGATTGACATTGCCACCCAGATACTCGCCGACGAACCCGTGGCGGACGATGTACGCAAGGAGGCGCTGTATAATCGCGCAAAGGCATACATTGCCATGTTGCAATACGAACAGGCCATCAGCGACCTGACCCCGCTGGCAAAAGAGGTGCGCACCGCTATAGGCGCGGAATCCAAATACTTGGTTGCCGATTGCCAGTATCGTCTCGGTCACCTCGACCAGGCAGAGGCGGAGGTGATGTCGTTTGCAGGGATGAACACCCAGCAACAATACTGGTTGGCACGCGCATTGGTGCTGCTATCGGACATCAATATGCGTCGCGGCGATGATTTCCAAGCCCGCCAATATCTGCTTACCCTGCAAGCAAACTACCATGGACAGGATGACATTGCCACGATGGTGAGCGAGCGTATTGCCGCCCTCGACGAGAAAGAAAGAGAACAAGTAGTAGAACCCGAAAGCGAAGACTGATATGAAGCGCATTATGTTAATTGTTAATTGTACATTGCTAATCGTACATTGTGCCTTTTCCCAAGATACCACCCTTACCCGCAATGTGACGGTGGAGCGTGAGTTTCAACCGATTGTGCAGTCGGCGGGCAAGATAAATGTCCGTCCGAAAGTGCAGGAGACCACTCTGCCTGCCGCAGAAGTGGTTTACTCCGATTATAATGCCACTCTCTCGCCGGCTTTCAACACCAATTCGCTTCTCAGTCAGCCGATGCGTTTCACTCCCCCACACCAATACAACGGATATGTGCGTGGCGGTTTGGGGCATACCAATACGCTGTTCGATTTCGCATATCATCTCGACGACCGCAAGAATAGCATCCTCGATGTCTATGCCAATCATCGGGCAGAGTGGGGAAGGCGTGCCAATAGCAACACGCGCATCGGTTTCGATTTCCGTCATCCTTTCTCTACTTGCGACCTCTATTTCGGCGTCTGTGGCGCCAACCGGTTCTACACCCGCTACGGTCGTTACTACGATGGCGATAAGTCGCTCACTGTCGAACGTTTCGGTGATATGCAGCCCGAGGATAAGCAGAATGTCTGGACGGTAGATGCGTTTGTCGGAGTTAAAAGCAACAACAAATCCGACATCCAATACAAGGCGCAGGTCGCTTATGCCCTCTTTGCCCTGCCTAAGTATGTCTCCGAGCATCAAGTGCGAACCACGGCCAACATTGATTGGAGCAGCGACGCACATCATGTCGGCGGTAATATCTTCGTGCAGAATGCTTTCTTGCAGACCGACCAAGTGGCGGATTCTTTGTTCAATGCCCGCCATGCTATTCGTATCGAACCCTACTATGCCTACCTTGGCAATCGCTTCTCAATCCATGTAGGCGTCAATTTCGATGTCAATGTAGGGCGGGGGCAGTTCCTGTCCAATTTGGATAATGTAACTTTTGCTCCGTCGCCTAAGGTCGAGTTTGAGGCACAGATTGCTAAGAAATGGCTCACTCTCTACGGTACGGCGCAAGGCTCTTTGGCTATGGGAACGCTACAAAACTATATGACAGGTATGCCCTATCGGGAGATCAACCCGGGAATCACTTCCCACCATGTTGGCGGATACACCCCTATCGATGCACAACTCGGCTTCCATATCCGTCCCTATCGTGATTTGCTCATCGATATCTACGGAGGATATGCCTACCAAAAGAACCGCCTCACCACCGTTGCTACCGTCGATACAGTCGCACTTGCTGATCGTACTATCCTACCGGGTACTTTCTCTTACCTCTACTCCGATTATGGTTGCGGTAAGATTGGGGCTTCTTTCTCCTACCACTACCAAGACATTATCAATATCCACCTTTGGGGGAACTACTATTTCTGGCAAGCCTTCCGCCATGAGAATCTGGACAAAAACGGCTATTTCGATAAGCCCGGCTATACGCAGGTCAAAGTCGATCCGAATGGCGTTTACGACCGTGCCAAATGGGACGCAGGTTTGCGTATTGACGCCCGTATCGACAAGCATTGGTCGCTCTATAGCGACAATCGCTTTGTCGGCAGTCGCACCGCACTTGTTTCTGTTCCTGACGCCGAAGGTGCCTTCGAGCGCACACTCAAACCGACCATTCAACTGAGTCTCGGTTGCCAATATGAGACAGTGGTCGGCAGTAAGTCGTTCCGAGAGAAGACCACGCAGCCTAATCTGGGGGTGTTCTTCCAACTCAACAACTACATCCATCGCCACAACGACATCTGGTATGGCTATCAGTCGGAGGGTATTAATTTCCTATTGGGGGTAACCTACAAGTTCTAAATCAAAGGGAGAAAAGATAATCCAACGCTTCCGTGATAGCGGAGGCGGGCAGAGTCCGGTTGATGACCGGTTCGCCGATACGGCGCAGGAGTGTGAAATTGGGGAGCACTTTCGTTGCGGCAGTGTCGTCCCCGTCGGATTGCGAGACGCTGTTTTTCTTATCTTGCAACATCAGTTCAAGGAGCCGCGAGTGCTCTTGGCAGTTGCAAACAGGGCGTCCGTAATAGTCCAACATCAGGCGGGTCAGTTGCTGTAGCGGTTCGCGCGGGCAACCGAGATGCACTACACTCAGATAGAGTTCGGCAATCATTCCCCATAGCACACAATAGCCGTGCGGCGGCTGTGGATTCCGGTGCTGCTCCAAAGAGATCGACTCTATGGCGTGTCCCACAGTATGCCCGAAATTCAGCGCATGGCGCAATCCTTTTTCGTAGGGGTCCGCCGCCACAATACGTTGTTTCACAGCCAGACTCTTCTCTATCAGCGGAGCCAGATCGTTTATCCGGTCTTGTGCTTCGTCGGTCTGCATAGCCCGCAGATATGCCTCTATGTCAAATGCCAGGAGTTGCAGCCAATCGCTTTCGGACGACAGCAGGGCGTGCTTGAGCATTTCTGCATAGCCGCTGAGGAACTCCTCCTGCGGGAGCGTCTGCAAGAACCGTGGACAGATGATGGTCTCCACCGGTTCGGCAAAAGCACCGATACAATTCTTCAGTCCGTGATAATTAAACCCTGTCTTTCCGCCCGACGAAGCATCCACCATAGCCAGCAGCGTGGTGGGGATATTCAGAAAGTCAATCCCGCGTTTGTAGGTGGCTGCCGCAAACCCGCCGAGGTCGGTGGTCAGTCCGCCGCCTATGTTGATCAGCAGTCCCTGGCGGGTAATATGATGCTTGAGGAGAAAATCCCATATCCGCTCCACCGTCTCTATCGTTTTGTTTTCTTCCCCTGCCGGAATGGTCAGGAGCGGGTAGGTACACGCTGTAGAAGTAAGGAGGATATAAGGTGGACACAAAGAGGACAGCAGGCAAATCTGTGTCTGCGGATAACGCGCCACAATAGGTGCAAGCGTACTCTGTAGGTCCCGGGCAAAAAGCATTTTCTATTTCACATCGGCATTAAATTGTATCTGCTGCGAAGTGAGAATATACGGCGATACGATATGCAGGTCGGTGCCACTGCTTAATCCGGCAGGTATCACAACCGTTTTGCTCGCGCCGGGCAGAAGTCCGGCCAACGAAGTGGAGGAACGGACATCGCCAATGGCGAAGTAGGCATCACGATAGAGTGGGGCGACACCTTCGTTGGTAACGGTAACAAAGGTTTGTGTATTGTCGGTCTTACATTCCGTTACGCGGAAACAGTAGCCGCTAGCCATACCAGCCGACTTAAATCGTGCCGTGGTACCATAACTTCCGCTTGGGGCATCATTGGCTATCATAAACGAGATATGGTATTTCTTAGCCATCTCCTCCCATGTATGTCCGTACATACCCGCCGGATTGAGGAAATTTTTCTGGTCGTTGCTTGTGTAGTAACTGACCTCTCCGCCGCATACGCCTGTTTGCCAGCGGATCCCCTTGCCGATAGCATTCCAGTTCTCCTCGTTGTATCCGTCCGAAGAACCTATCTCGTGCCCTTTGTGCATAAACGAGTCGTCAAACAGTCCGAATTCCAATGCCATCAGCGTCTTGTCTGCCACAACGGGGCTATACGCATCGTCGGCAGCGTCAATAGAGACGAGCCACGGAATACGCACCACGGAAGCCAAATGGAGGAAAAACTCTTTCTGATAGGCTTTCGAGGGGAAATTGGTGCCGAGTTTGGGAGTTGTGCCATAGGTATGATACTCCGACCAATGTCCGAAGCCGACCTCCAAGAAGGCAATACGCGGGTCTTCGTTGTAGCGGGCAGCAAGATCGGTGTAGAACTGCTTGGTGAACCATTGCAGTTCGCTATTGCTCCAGTCGGCGTAGTAGGTCGGTCCGTCGCCGCCGGGGTTTTTGCTATAGGTCTCGTGGTAATCAGACAGATTCTTGATATATTGGGGTACGGCGGTAGTGCCTTCCTTGCCATCGACATCGGTGCTGTTCGGGTACTCATAGCGGAAACGGATGATAGCCTGATGTCCGCGCGAAGCAATGTCGTTGAGTATATTCTCGAGGTAAGACCAGTTGTACTGTATCTTGCCATCCTTTTTCCCAGTAACCACCTTACACGGGAGACAATAGTGGAACTCCAGACTGATGGATGATTTATATTCGTTGATACGCCCATGCGACGGCCACATCACCAGTCCGGTCATCGGCTGAACGGCATCCACACGGCTGCTTACTGCCACGCGACTGGCATCATCGGGTATGGCAGGGGCGGAGAAGGTGATACTGTCCAAGTCGGAAACTGTGTATTTGCCGTCTTTCCAAAGGTACATCTGCGAGAAGGCAGATACCGTCATCAGCAAAGCCAGAAATGTGGAAAAAATGTGTTTCATGATGTGTTTGTTTTTGTAGTCCGAGATATTTGTAGTACCTTTGCAAGGTATATCGGCTACAAAGGTACTCATTTTTAGGCACATGGCAAAACAGAAAGCACATTTTTTTGTGTATACACTTTTTCTTCTACATAATTAATT
>USNU01000021.1 GCA_900556095.1 uncultured Bacteroidales bacterium
GTCGGTCGGACGCCAGTTCTTGAGTGCCTCTGCCTGTGCGGCAGCCTCGTTCTCTTGTTTGATACGTGCCAAACGGTCAAGTTGAGCCTGAATAGGTGCATCCTCTATTTTCTCAAAGAGCAACGACACCTCGCCCAAGTTGTGTCCGGCGGGCAGCAGGTCCACCGACCCGAGTTGTGCCCATTCAGCATGCTCTATATTGAGCATTTTGCGAAGTTTCTCCGACGAGAAAGGTAGGAATGGTTCGAACGCAATGCTCAGATTAGCAGCGATTTGCAAAGCCAAGTTTAGTATGGTGGCTGTGCGTTCCATATCGGTCTTGGCTAATTTCCAAGGCTCCATGTCTGCCAAATACTTGTTACCGATACGCGCCAAGTTCATCGCCTCTTTCTGCGCATCTCGGAAACGGAAATTGTTGAGCAGGTCCTCCAACTGCGCTTTGATATTGCAGAAGTCAGCTATCGTTTGTCGGTCATACTCGGTGAGTGCACCCGCAGCAGGCACCTTGCCGCCGAAATACTTGTTGGTCAGCACCAAAGCACGGTTCACAAAGTTACCGTAGATAGCCACCAACTCATTGTTGTTGCGTGCCTGGAAGTCTGCCCACGTGAAATCATTATCTTTGGTCTCGGGCGCGTTGGCAGTCAGCACATAGCGCAACACATCTTGTTTTCCGGGAAAGTCCACCAGATACTCATTGAGCCAAACCGCCCAGTTGCGCGAGGTCGAAATCTTGTCGCCTTCCAAGTTGAGAAACTCATTGGCAGGCACATTGTCCGGCAAAATATACGAACCATCGGCTTTCAACATCGTCGGGAAGACAATGCAGTGGAATACGATATTATCTTTTCCGATAAAGTGAATCATACGGGTGGAGTCATCTTTCCACCAAGTCTCCCATTTGCCGTATTTCTCCGGTTGTGCATCACAGAGTTCTTTTGTGTTGGAGATATAGCCGATAGGTGCATCGAACCACACATAGAGCACTTTTCCCTCCGCACCTTCCACCGGCACGGGGATACCCCAATCGAGGTCGCGCGTTACGGCACGCGGTTTCAATCCTCCGTCTAACCACGATTTACACTGCCCGTACACATTCGGACGCCACTCTTTATGGTCCTCAAGTATCCATTTCTCGAGCCACTGCTGATATTGGTCCAAAGGCAGATACCAGTGTGTCGTCTCTTTTTTTGTCAGCGGGTTGCCGTTCACGGCATTGTACGGATTGATGAGTTCATCGGGTGAAAGGGTAGCACCGCATTTCTCACATTGGTCGCCGTATGCCCCTTGCGCATGACAACGCGGGCACTCACCACGGATGTTTCGGTCGGTCAGAAACTCCTGAGTATCAGGGTCGTAGAACTGCTCCGTGGTCTGCTGAATAAACTTACCGTTGTCGTATAGTTTGCGGAAAAAGTCTGATGCGAACTGGTGGTGTATCTTGCTGGTAGTACGCGAATAGATGTCGTATGAGATACCGAATTGTTCAAACGACGATTTAATCAGGCTATGGTATCTATCCACCACCTCCTGTGTGGAAATACCCTCTTTGCGTGCGCGGATAGTAACAGGCACACCGTGTTCGTCGCTACCTCCCACAAAAAGCACTTGTTCTCCACGAAGACGCAGATAACGCGCATAAATATCTGCCGGCACATACACTCCTGCCAAGTGTCCGATATGCACAGGACCATTGGCATACGGCAGTGCGGCTGTAATTAAAGTCCGTTGAAAAGCCATATCTGTTTATTGCAATTTGTTATGGTTTATACTCTATATTTCAAGTCTGCAAAATTACTGCTTTTTTCTGGAATCTGCAAATCCGTGAAAGCATATCCATCGTTGTTTGCAAATAACAATGTGTATTGCGCACAAAGCAATGCTTTGCGTTACAAAATAAAACGGACAACACACACACAATACCGCACCATCGCTACGTCTTATTCTATACGCATCATAAGCAGAATTACCTATACTTGATAGCACGAGAACAAAGACTTCTTTTGCTCATTTCATAAAAAAGTACTATCTTTGCAGTTGTATACAATCTCAGTTTCTTGACCAAGCAAACTTACATACGGCTCTTGCATATTGCGCTCATGGTTGGCGCATACGCCTATTTGCTTTATCAATTGATTGTTTTCGACGACTATGCCGCTCTGTGGCAGCAGTTTACAGGCGCACATACATGGCAGCATTTGTCCCTTCTTTTATGCTTTGCGCTTTTCCCTCTCAATATCTGGTTAGAAGCCCGCAAATGGCAATGTCTGATGCGTGGAGTGGAACCAATGTCTATGCGTGAGGCACAACGACAAGTCTATTTCGGTATCGTCGGAGGTTTTGTAACCCCCTATCGTGCAGGCGATTACCCTGCCCGTGTAATGCTTTTGCGCGACAAAAATCACCGCCTGAGTGGTATCACGATGGCACTCGCAGGCAGTATATCTCTTACCACTGTCATCGTCTTGGCGGGGCTACCCTCTCTCTGTATCTTCTTTGCGGGTGACACGCTCCGTCCTCTTTGGACAGTCTTCTTCGCGGCGTCCCTTTGTGTATTGTTTTTGGCTCTCTTGCCGTGGTTAATACGCCTCTTGGCGCGCATTGATTGGCGCAACCCCAAACTGAAAGAACTACTACAACAGTTGGCATCGATGAGTTACGCCACATTGTTGCATGTGTTATGGTTGTCATTCTTGCGATATGTCTGCTTCTCTCTGCAGATGGCACTTGCATTGTGTTTTTGTGGCGCGGATTTGTCTCTTTCCGATATGTTTATCGCCCTCCCGCTCTACTACTTGCTTGTAACACTGACCCCCAATCTACCTGCTGCTGACTTGGGTATCCGCGGAGGATGGGCAGTGTTCGTATTTTCCCATTGGGGCTGTACTCCCCCCGCTGCTGCAATGGCAACAATATGTATGTGGCTCATCAACACCCTCGCCCCACTTCTCCTCGCCACTCTCATCACTCACCCACGCAAAGCACCTCCCCCCCCGTCAGCACCTTAGCAAATACAAGGAGGATATCATTCATAAATTCTCCTTAATGTGCTTCAAGCCAGTTTTTGCCCACACCACAATCGGCAATGAGGGGCACAGAGAGCGAAACTACCCCCTGCATTTCAGAAAGTACGATATTGCGAACCTGCTCCACCTCGTTTTCCGGCACGTTGAAGTTGAGTTCGTCATGCACTTGCATAATCATCTGTGCGCGGAGAGGTTCACCCGTCTGCGCGTTTTTGTCGGTGTGCAGACGCCTGTGGATACTCACCATCGCCATCTTGATAATGTCTGCTGCGGTACCCTGAATGGGCGCATTGACGGCATTGCGCTCAGCAAAAGAACGCACGGTGGCGTTGTGCGAAAGAATGTCTGGCAGATAGCGTTTGCGTCCGAATAGTGTTTCTGCATAACCGCGTTTGCGTGCCAAATCTTTCTGATTCTCAATATATTGCACTACCCCCGGAAAGGCAGCAAAGTAATCGTCTATCAGTTGCTTGGCTTCACCGCGTGAGCAATCTAATTGCTGTGCCAGACCGAAAGCCGAGATTCCATAGATAATACCGAAATTGGCAGTCTTGGCACGACGACGCTGGTCTTTCGTAACTTCCCCAATAGGCACATTGAATATCTTGGCTGCCGTGGCGGCGTGAATATCCTGCCCCGACCGAAACGCCTCCACAAGGTGCGTGTCGTCGGAGAAATGCGCCAACAGACGCAGTTCGATTTGCGAATAGTCAGCACTGAGGAACAGGCACCCCTCATCGGGAATAACCGCCTCGCGTATGAGTTTGCCCCGCTCTGAACGAATAGGCAGATTTTGCAGATTCGGATTCGACGACGAGAGACGACCGGTAGCCGTAACTGTCTGATTATAAGTGGTGTGTATCTTGCCTGTAGCAGGGTCTATGTAACTCGGCAATGTGGCAATATAGGTAGAAATGAGTTTCTTCAGTTCACGATAGGCGAGTATCTTTCCCACGATAGGGTGCTTGTCTTTCAGGGCTTGGAGAACCTCTTCCGAGGTGGTGTATTGCCCCGTTTTTGATTTCTTTGCCTTGTCATCGAGTCGGAGTGTATCAAATAGCAAATCTCCTACCTGACGCGGTGAGTTGATATTGAAAGTAGTGCCCGCGAGAGTATGAATTTGTTGCTCAAGGTCGGTCAGTTCGGCAGTAAGTCGGCTCTCCGCTTCATGCAGTTTGCCTACATCAATACGCACTCCCGCCTGCTCCATCTCGCGAAGAACGGGCACCAACGGAAGTTCGACCTCGTTGTATAGTTTCCACAGGGCTTTGTCGGCTTTCAGGGCATTCCAATCGGGCTCCACATTGGGGTTGTAGGACACTTCTGGATTGAGCAGATAGGCAGCCAGACGCGCAGAGACCTCCTCACTATTCCCTTCTGAGATTCTCTCTGTCTCCCCCTTCGAGTGGGAAAAGAACGGCTGCTCTGAATTTTCCTCCTCAGAAGTAGAGGTTTGTGACGGCCTTTCATCTGCAAACAAATCCAGCGTCTGCTCTACAGGCTTCTGTTTCTTTGTTTTGCCCGTCTCTGCACTCTCCTCCCTCAAGAGCGGAGTTTGTGAGGGCTTTGTGGTGGTAGTGGTCTGTTGTTTCTTGAGTAGGGAATTGAACTCCAAGTGCTGATATATCGGCGTCACTTTGTCCTCGTCGGGTTGTTTCAACGACAATGCCTGTGCATCGAAATCTATGGGGACGTCGGTACGAATGGTGGCAAGAAAACGCGAGAAACGGATTGCCTCCTCTTGGTCTTGCACTTTGCGTTGGAGGGCACCTTTGAGTTGGTCGGTGTGGGCAAGGAGGTTTTCTATCGACCCGAACTGCTGCAAGAGTTGTACGGCAGTCTTCTCGCCTACACCTTTGCAACCAGGAATGTTGTCGCTCGCATCACCCATCAGGCCCAATAAATCTATCACTTGGTGTTGGTCTGACAGCCCGTATTTGGCACATACTTCCGCCGGTCCGAGTTTCTCGAACCCGCCTGTGTGGCGCGGGCGATACATATATATACGGTCAGAGACAAGTTGCCCATAGTCCTTGTCCGGCGTGGCCATATAGACCTCAAACCCTTCTGCTGCGGCTTTGTGCGACAGGGTACCAATAACATCATCCGCCTCGAAACCTTGCACCTCAAGAATGGGGATATTCATTGCGGTGAGTATATCTTTTATGATAGGTACTGCGCGTCGAATATCTTCCGGAGTCTCCTCGCGTTGTGCCTTGTATTGTTCGTATGCTTCGTGTCTGAAAGTGGGTCCGTGTGGGTCAAAGGCCACTCCCACATGGGTCGGTTTTACGCGCTTGAGCAGGTCATCCAATGTAACACAAAACCCGAATATGGCAGATGTATTCTCCCCGCGCGAGTTCATACGCGGTGTCCGAATAAAAGCATAATACGCGCGATATATCATCGCATACGCATCTATAAGTAAAAGTATATTTTTCATTTTTATATTGAAGATTATGAGTTAAAAAATAAGGTATAAAATTATTGCATTCCAATAATAGCACCATACATTCCATTTCATTCCGATGTAGCACACCGCTATATTTGTTTATGCAGCTTGAGAATGCACAAATGCGTTGATATCCATTAGCACTACTTGGGCGAATTGTTTTGCCCTGCAAAGTGGAAAATATGTACGACAATGTTGCTCATATTTTTGTTAAATATATTAATAACCGTTTAATAAGGTACAAGATAGTATCTGCGTGTAATCTATCGAATGCTTTCTTTAGAAAGTATGACTCTTCAGTATCTTTACGATAGTATTTGCGTATGTACATGAGCGTCGTCTGTCACAGCAGATAATATACCCAATCTCCCGTTATATCCGATTATTGATTATATATCCTTCTTGATCGTAAGCACGATGATAATGATGGATTAGTTGAAACAATGGTAACACATCCAAATCTTGTGGCGTATAGTTACGGAAATGTTTAATTTGGTCATTATAACGTTTGCTGCTTCCATACGCAAGGCGTAACTCTATATCATTCGGGATAAAGAACGAAGCCCTGCCACCTAAAAAACTCTTATATTCGGTCTCATAAATATGAATACCTGCTAAATCAAAATCACCAAAGTGAATATATCGATTAGGAATATGTATCAGCCAATTGCGCAAATCGAGAGATTGTGGATAACGCGATACAAATAGTATTGGGGAACCAAGAGATTCAAACAGATATTTTTGCTGTTCTATTTTCCTAAAGTTCTCCATATTTTCCACCCCAATAACGACCACGTCTTCAGCAATATGGAACCGTTGCCAATCGGAAATAAAAAACATTGTTCCAACAGGTGGATTAATCGTTATTGGTATATTTCCTATCAACGCAGAAACAGGATGATACGTATTCACAAGAAAACCTGGACATGAACGTACAAGTTTTATTTTTGAATTACCGCTATATTCTGCTTGTGCTGCCCGTGTGTGCAAATTCAAATTGTTTTCCACTCCCAACCCGCGCAATTCTTCATACCGTTGTGTCAAATAGGTCAATAGTGCCTTTTTATTGAGCACATATAACTTGCGGCGAGAGCCATTTACCTGCACGCCTAATAGTTGCTCCGAAATCAGTTCTTCTCGCAAAAATTCAGGCAATGTGCTATAAGGCAATGTTTCTCCTAATAGGAGATTATGCAACTTTTGTATTGTAGCGTCAGTAATCATTCTGTTTTATGCACAATGGATAAACAAGATACTTTCGTATATGCCTTTGCTACCTTCTCTAACATATAGGTATATTTATAGTCATACGCATTTTCCGTAGTAGGAGAACCATTGACAAGGTATATATTTCTTGAGTTCGCAAATTGCAATATACCATGAATATTGTCTGGATGTAATTTGCCTATCTCGTCCATCATACAATGAACAATAAAATCGTCCTTACCACGAGTGGCACGTTTCTTAAATACATTGATAAGCATAATATTAATCATTGCTTTCACAAGAATATCCGTGCCATCGGACCCAACACTATTGATTCGCTCTACCCAACCTGTATCATTGTCATTTTCTCTTACCCTAAATTGCAGACAGAAAGTATCACCAATTGAAATTTGCGCACGTGCTGATTCGTGTTGCAATTGTTTCATCAAACGGCTTAAATAATCCACCACTTTTTCGTTTATCTCGTTTCTATCTTCTCCTGAGAACAAGTTGATTTCTCCTAATGAAAGAGCATGTTCTTCGGTAAATTGTTTGATAGATTGGAGCAACTGCATCATCTTGTCATTGGTTTGTTCGGAACGTAGTTCAATAGAACGAATTACACCGGCAAATTTCTTTTCAGAGAAATCTCGGTTGATGTCCAAAATAATTTTATCAACATCTGCCTTATGCTGCGTCAAATTGCCGACCTCCCGGGCAACACGTTGAATCACATCTTTGTAAAGTGCATTTGTTCGGATACGATACTCCTCTATCTTATTTTGAGTTACAAACTCTTCGAGATTAGTTGCAATACCTATATAATCTTCATCTTGTACAGGAAGGGTGTTGAAACTAAACAAGTTTTCACTTTCAAAATGACTATTAAATTGGTTTACTGCCATTTTGAAAGATGTAAATCTTGAATGCCTGGTACTAATAGCCCCTTTTTCCTCACTCAGAAGGGTTTGAATATCTTTATTGGTTACATTCGTATGCGTCTCATACAGAAGATATTCCGGCACTCCTTTTTCAATATCCACGAAACGCCGGTACTGTTCCAAGCCGTCTTGATAACGCTGTATCTGCTTTACACAAGAGTCCTCTGCCGATTTCAGTTCCGTCTGTTTCTGATAATGACGGTTCTGTTTTTCGCGATGTGCTTCGCTCAAAACATTCAACTTATCTTCGTATTGTTTTCGATCAGTTATAAAGCGGCTTTCTTGACTAAACCACTCTTCGTTGTCAATGTTATAACTTACAACGATACGACGACATTCCTCTATTCGTTTTAATTGCTCTTTTATTTCTTCTATCTTTGTTTTTTGATGTTCAATAATAGAAGTATCGGCTCCCCGTCCTACCAATTCTCTGTTATATTCTTTTTGTAAAGTATTGATTTTATCTTGATATTCTTTTGTTTCGTCTTGCCGCCGCTGTTCTTGTTGTACTTTTAATGTATCCAACCTATCTACATAGGGTTTTATCGCCTCTTTAAGTGCTTTCTCAAGGCGATTTTCTTCTTTATCCAATTGTAGTTTTACCTTATTTTTATCTTCTCTTTTCGCGGATATCTTCATAATAAGCGTATTCATCATCTCATTCTTTTCACTGAGTGATACCGCTATTTGCTCCGCTTCCTCTCGTTGAATGCGCAATATCTCAGTTTCTTTAAGTCTTCGCTTATTCGGAATATTCTCCAATTCTACACGCAGTGTCGTCTTCTCTTGGTTAAGAGGAGCCAAATCTTTGGATAATTTTATACTAATACGTTTATCAGCCTCTTCTTGCAATAAGTTGATACCAGATAACTGAGAATGGATATCACTCAATTGCTGCACAAGTTGTTCTTTTTCTTTGCGATACTCTTCTTGGGTATGATGGGTAGTATCCAAAGTGTTGCAATCTATTTTGATACCATACAAGGAATCGCCATCCACCAACGTAGGATTAAGTCCTACCTGATACAAAATTTTGTCTTCGTCAACCACTTTGCCGATATTCTGTTCCCAATCCGGTTTATTAATAGTAAGCCATTCATAAAAAGATCCAGACCATTGAGATAGTTTTTCCTCTATCTTGGTCAACCTCTCCTGCAGTGCTTTTTCTTTTGCTGTTAATTCACTTCTTTTGTTGTCAAATTCCGCATGTTTTCTTTTCTGTTCTGCATTTGCCTCCGAACGAAGACACGCAATCTCGCTATCAACGGCTTGGATCCGTGCCGCTCCGCTTTGGTCCGCCATATTTAGGTTTTGCAGTTCTTCCTTCGCGTTTTTTATCATATCCTCAAGAGGATGACTATATTGAATTTTTGTGATTGTTTCTTGCAGTTGGACTCTCTCTTGAGCAAAAGCCTCAATGCATTCATCCATCCGCACGAGTTCATTATTATACTCATTCCGCACTCTCTTTATCTCTTTTTCCTTCTCTGCAGTAAGTTTTTCACGCTGCATTTGCAATTGGTTACGTTCATAGTTCAACTCTTCTTTCAAAGATATTTCAAACGCCTTGTGAGCATGTTCAATGGTAAGTTTTTGTATCTTATATTTATCCTCAATATCCGATGTCTTTATAAGGCTATTATAAACCATTTTCTCCTGCTCCATAATACTCTTTAGAGCGGACTCATTTTTGGCACGTTCCAATAGCATTTCAATGTGAAGCGAGTCATATTTTTTCTTTTTCTCCCGAATAGTTCTAAGTTTGCCATCCAACTCACCAATGTGGCGATTTATCAAATCTTTTTCTTTTTCAAAAGTCTCCTGTGCCTCTCTAAGTTTTTTACTAATCTTTTCTATTTGTTCTCGAACGGTTTGCAGTTCTTGCTCGTCTAATGGCAGTTGTTCCCGCGCCTTTGCGACCGCGGTATTCAATTGTTTCCAGATTTGAGTGATCTGATGTTCTGTAGCCACCACTTCCCGATAACGTTCTATCAGTGTATTTGCCTTTATGCGTACCGCTATATCTCCGTTTTTATCTTTTGCATACCAACAATGAATATCTTTATATTCACTTTCAAACCTCTTTATCAGTGAGCGAAAGGCTTGCAAATTGAGTACAGTTTCGCCATTTGTCATAGAGTGAATAATTGTATCCTTTACAAAATCTGCATCCAATTTGCTATTCAGAAATACATTCTGGATACTACGAGGTATATTCTGGTACTTACTGCTTTCTATGATGGCATACTTATCAAACTTATGTGCTCTATCATGCGTATTGCCAAAGATAATATCACGATACATCTCATAGCGATCAATAACTGCACTTATGTCTGCACCACCTTTGACAATACGTTGTCGAATGGTCACCCAGTCGCTTGTAACCTCACCTTTATCATCTATCAACCATCCATCAGAATAAGGAGCATCTATAAAACGAAAGACGGCTCTCCCCTGATGACGGTGTACAAGAATCGTATAAGCACCGTATTCTCGTGCTACCTCATATACAATATAAGAATTGGCATGAGGGAAATAGAACTCGTCAAAAGACTGTTGCCCCTGACGTATGCCCAAGTGCTGTTTGTCTGCATTGTAAAAAAACAGCAAAGCCCTCAGTATGGTAGACTTACCAACGCCCTGTGTACCGATAAAATGCACATTGCCGTCAAGCGGAATAATCTCATGACGAATATGTGCACTATTGATAAAAACAATCTTACTCAGGTATCTCATCTTCGTTAGATATGGTTAGCATATTTACTAAATCTTCCGCATACCGAATAGCGGAGGTTACCTTATACGTCTCATCGGTTTCATTGATGCACTCTATAAAATTCATGCCCCTAAGTTCATCTATCAGTTTATTCACACAATCTTCGTTGGTGCGCTCTTTGGGAAACAAGTGCTTTGTTTTATCCCGCAATTCAACATCCAAACTGATTCTCTCTAAGATAGTTGCCTTGCGAAATTGATAGCCTACCGAGAACGCCATATCATAGGCTTTCAAATAATCCAAACAATCCACCCATTGACCAAAGGCACGCAGTTTGTCTTCTATCCTTTGCTTGGATTCACCAATCTTCGAGAAATAAAAATACCCCTCACCGGACTCCACCTTATAACCTATTTCCTCAAAATAGGCTATATATTCTTCCAAGTTTTCCTCCATTTCGGCATATAGTTCTTTCGTTTCGGAACTATCTACCATAATAAAGCCGCCTTTAATGAGGCGTTCAAAGATATTTTGGGTTTTATTTCGCATATATCAATGGGTATTCTATATTTTGAAATGATTTATAGGTATCTGTGATACGACATTCCGCGGGGTGTGTAACCGCTATCTGACAAAATAGTGTAAGATGGTCGGAGATGGTTCGCTTCATCGGATAATCATATTGAAGAATAAAACTAAATAAATCATACGATGATGCAGCAAAAGCATTCCATACCTCATTAGGATTAACAACGGAAATCTCTACATTATGTTCCTCCATCTCATCCGCCGAGAAAGCCTCTGCTAAAGAACGAGCCTTTTGACGAATATGGTTGGTTGCTGCTACTTTTTGTAGCAACGTAGCCATTTCGTCACTTGAACGCAATAATTCTAAAGATAATCGAGTCGGATAATACGGGCGTTTCTCCATCCAAACAGGGTTGATTTCGCCAACCACTTGTCTCACATTGGTGTCAGCGGTCCATCTATGTTGGTCTTTTAAGTACTTTATCTGGCGAATCTTTTTGTATAACTTATTTTGTTGTTCTATTTGATTAAGATATATTATTATCTGCTTATCAATCTCCAGCAAGTTATGAAATGCTTCCG
>USNU01000022.1 GCA_900556095.1 uncultured Bacteroidales bacterium
TTGTAGCCGTTGTTGAGGTCGGAGTACATAAAACGTAACGCTACCGCCATACTCACGTACTCGTGCAACTTGCGGTAATACGAAAGGTCAAGCGACCACTCATTGGGGCGTACATCTTGCAGCACAGTACCATTGGCATCTGTGAGCGATACATTACCAAGCGAGAAATAGGTGAACGAAGCCGCAATACCACCGGCAAGGTCTCCGAAATTATAGTAACCGGCAATATGCGCAAGATCGATGTCCGAAACAAGCTTGCGTAACCAAGGAGTATAGTTGGCTGTGATACCACCGGCACTCTGCATATAGGAGTATTTAGCGGGGTTCCAGTGGAGCGAGTTGAGGTCGGCATCGGTGGCTACACCGATATCACCCATACCTGCGGAACGTGCATCGGGTGCAATGCTCAACGAGGGCATTGCGGTAATAAGCGGGTTCATTGTTTCATCGACAGTCTTCGCTGCTTGTGTGCTGACAGCAAGAAAAGCAACGGCTGCGAGGGATAAAAGAACTTTTTTCATTGTTGTTTATTATTAAATGTAATTGTATACTTATTTGATTTTTTGATAAATACATCAAGAAATATGCTTCATAGGCTGTGTCTATATAATGTAGGGTATATTTGTTGTTATCATTTTTTTTGTCAGTTGCGGCATGAAAACACTATTGTACGACTACGATTTTTCCTGATTTGGACGAGTAGCCGCTGTTTTCTGTTTTGATACGAATATTATACATATAGAGTCCGGGATAAAGCCCCATTTCCGACAGGTTGAGTTGTACTTGGTCGGGGTTCTTTTGTGATTGTTGCCACATTAGGCGACCTGACATATCATACACATATATTTCTGTCTGTACCACCATATCAGGTTGGTCGTAATTGACCACCATATTAAGGACACCGGAGGCCTGCACGGGGTTGGGGTAGGTAACCACAGAGTAGATATTCGGGTCAGCCCCTTTCTCTACGATGAAATTGAGCGCAACGGTAGTACTGTTGTTGAGCAAGTCCCATGCACGGAAAGTGAGACTATGTGCGCCTTCGGCAAGTTCCTGCATCAGGTAACTGACCTGTCCCTTTTGGTAACTACCGTCAGCAGAGGTAAAGAATGCGTTGAGTACATACGTATGCGAGGCACTGTTGTCCACCACCAACATCAGGTCGTGACCGATACCAGTGCCAACGGTGTTGATACCGTTCTCGTCCTCTATGTCGGCGAAGAAACGCGGTGTCTCATAAGTTGTGCCCCCATCTACGAAAGCGGGAGTGTTGAGATAAAGAGAAACCTTTGGCCCAACAGTATCTTTGGTGAAGATAGACCCCGTACCGCCGATAACGAAGTTTTCAAAGTGTCCGACACCCTCTACCTTCTCAGTAGGGTCATACGCGTAATAGACAATACGACCTTTACCATAGTTGTAGCGAATGTCTTTCGGAGTCATAAACGTATAGGAGAAACGCCCGTTTTCAACGTCTGCCACGCCACTGAACAGTGTGTTCGGATAGTCATTGTAGGTAACGGTTTGTTTCTTGGCTTCATTTTTCTCATCGTTGTCGCGAGTGGTAACACGCTGCATCTTGTCATAGATGGTGATGTTTACTTTCCCATTGAACCATTCTGCCGTTCGGGCATCCGAGTCCTCAATATGTCCCTCGACATGCTGTACATCCAGGGCATGGAGCGTATCTATTTGTGTGGTTGTGATAACCTGATAGTCTGTCGGGTATGCCAATCGTATAGCAGGGTCGCCCAAGAGAACGTACGACATCTTGTTTTCATCTGTACCTGTCATGTTCTTTGCCACAGCAAGGGCTTTGCCGATGGTCATCTCATAAGAATACGGGTCCTTATGCCCGAAAAGGGTGTCGCAGAAAAAGCGGTTGATATAGGTGTTTTGTGTGGCATAGACGGTACGACCTGCTGATATAACGCCAATAGCACCTCCGTTTGGATTGAGAACGGCCTCTTCTGCTGCACAACGTTTGCCCGAGTCGAAATGTGCGAAACTACAAGTTGCCAACATCCAAAGTGCTTGGTTGGAGTTGGTCATACTCTGTATGCTCTTCAGGTTCATCATACCCTCATTGGTGATGGCATTGTATCCGCCATGCCCTGAATAGTTCATATATAGTGCACCATTCTTGAGCAAATTATCCAATTTGTTTTTTGCCAGCGGGTAACTCTCGCCCGAAGCATCCACTTCTTGCGGATAAGCGTCGAGGTAAATTTTATTGACCACAAAGTTCGGGTTTTTCCGGCGTACACGCTCTGCACCTTCTTCCGCTACACGTGTATGGAGATTGTTATCGCCGTCATCGGCAAGGAAAATCAGTTGGTTCTTCCACTTCCCGAAACTGTTGTTCTCTATATAAGCGACTAACTTGTCCACCATCTGTTGCGTTTCGGCAACCGTGTTCACGGGCAGACGACCGACACCAATATCCATACGTCCTTGTGTGTCGCTTTCCCCCTCGTTGTTGTCGAGAAAGCCGAAATAGTCGTCGGAGGCGTATGCCTTGGTTTCTATAGTGGAGTTTTTGGCCTGGTAGGTTAGTAAGGTGTTTTGTCCGGATGTGGTAAGCAGTTTGCGATTGTCAAACGTGCCATCGCCCATGAGCAACAGCCAACTGGGCTTTTTGCTGCTGCCTGTGCCGCGGTCGTAGAGCATCTTCATCAACCAGCGGTATGCCGTGGCATCGGGTGTGCCGCTGGAAAACTCGTTATATACCTGTTGGTCGGTGACCACAGCCCATGTAATACCTTGTTTGCGCTCGTGGGCTTGTGCGAGACGGGTTGCCTCACTCACAAATTCTGTCGGGCATATAATCACATAGTCAATATTCTTCAGTTGATGTAGGTTCTGGTTTCCGACAGAGCCTATCACAGTGGTGGTCAGCCAATTAGAGCCATTTGTGTTAACCGCCACATACTCCTGTACCGCTGTCTCGTTGCTGCCGACAAAGGAGAGTGTGTTGCCCGACAAAGTAGCAGGCACGCGCGTGATGTTGGCACGGTCGGTGATGTTCCAAACCTGTGTTTGTGGAGTGGCATTGGTCAGCGAATAGACAACAGGAGTGGACGAACCATAGTTGGCAGGTGTACGGAAAGGCATATAACTGCCCACCATAGCCAAACGACACGTAGCGGATAACTCGATATAATTCAGATAGCCGGACGCACCTGCTGCAGGGTTAGAGAAACTCAAGACGACGTTATGAGTATTTCCTATGGCGGTATAATCGCGGTTGAATGTAACTAACGTCCCTTTGGTGTAAAAATCGCTCACGGGGATAGAGTCCAATCGCAGCGTGTTTCCGGTTCCGTTGAGACTCAATGTAAAACGGGAAGGACTGGAGGAAGCCGCTGCTACCTCACTGCGAATGCGTACGGGGGCGGAAATGACCACGTTCGTTGTGGTAATCGGGAAAGTGCGATGGGGAGCAGTGGAAGTGAATTGTTCGCCATAGAACTCGCGCCCTCCGCCGTCCACGCCGCTTTCGCGGTCAAGCAGGTTAATCAGGTCCTGCTCGTGTATTTGGTAGTTGATATAGGTATCAACTTTTGTACCATTGGTGCCATCAATGGCTGCTGCAACAGGTATACTGTTTTGCATACCCCCATTGTCCGTAATGAAATAGTAACCATAATCCGAATACGGGTTGCGGGTGTGGATGAATTGTGTGCCATTGTATTCCCATGAAGTGGTACCCTGCGCATAGAATAAGATATAGTCGCCTGCGCCAAAGACGCCGTCTGCTCCTTTCTCCATATAGAAACCGACAGCAGGCAGGTCGTCAATTTTGGCTTTGTTGAAATTCTGCGTCAGCATAGCACCACCATAACCATAGATGCGCACGTTGGCAGGATTGCTCAATCCGGCGGCTTGCAGTTCCTCATAAGTCATACGATAGACACCGCTTTCGTTTATTCGGATTTTTACCCATGAGCCGCTGCTCAATACGGACGATTCCGTATAAGTATGCGTGATGGCAAGAGCGTAAAAGGCGGTGGTTAACAGACCAAATATAAATAAGAGTTTTTTCATTTGATTTTGCAGTAGAGTTTTTCTTCTTGGTTTGCCGTTGCACGCAGTATTTCGTTGGTGCAGATAGTGCGTGCGTCAATTTTCTTATGTATGTAAATCAAGTCGCCCTGGCGAATGGTCATTATCTTGCTGACCCGATGTATGGCCTCTTCCGGGCTGATAACCAATTCGTCAGAATGAAAAGGAGTCTCCGTTTCATCGGAATGTGCAAGACTCCATGTATGTACCATATCGGTTGTATTGGTGTCGAACTCGCCTACTGCCAATGAATAATCGAAAGCCGTTGCACGCAACCAACTACATCCTTTGTCGCGGGCTTCTGTCAATACATCATGTGCCACAAAGTCTGCTCCCGGTGCAATGGCGTCATAGTAACGATTACTGAATCGTGCGGCTATATTTTTGCCTAGTCGACAGACACGCAAAACAATACAAGGTGTAAACCGCAAGTCGTGCGTCCAATCGGGAATAAACATCGGTTTACGATTGTTGAGCAACGAAGAATCGCCTTTCAGCACCATCTCCGTTTGTCCGTTTATATATGCAAAACCAACGATTTTCACGTGTCCTCCTAATGAACCAATTTGCCGACAAAATTACGATTTTTTTTTTAGATATACAAATAGGTGCGAACATTTGTGCCTTTTTTCGTAAAGAATGTCACTTATTTTGGAATACAAGTTGCAGATGGCGAGTTTTTGTTTTATGCATTTTCGAGGATATTGACACCTTGGTGCCAATTGCTATGCGAACGCCGATATACGGGGCGGCTGCCGAGACGCTTTCGTATACCTGATATCGGCTGTAGTGCTGATTCTGTCAGCAGAAAATAGTATGGAATAACCGGAATGTCAAAATTGTACAAAACAGAGGAAAAAGCCAATTGTGTAATAATTATGTCAATTTTTACACAAATTCTTCGTTTTTCCGTTGTACCTTTGCAGTCGTAAAAAACTGCAAACCGGAGTTGGCAAAATTGCACCATAATAGCTAACCTAAAGCAGTTTTGAATGTGTAATATGGATATTACTGAACTCAAATAAACGCAACACAATGAAAACCTTTTTGGACAAAGATTTCCTTTTGCAGACCGAAACTGCGCAGGAACTCTATCATGAGCATGCGGCCAAGATGCCGATTATTGACTATCATTGCCACCTGATTCCACAGATGGTAGCCGAGAATAAACGCTTCGAGTCGATTGCACAAATCTGGCTTATGGGCGACCACTACAAATGGCGCGCTATGCGTTCCAATGGTATTGACGAACGCTATTGCACAGGAAAAGACACCACCGACTGGGAGAAGTTTGAGAAGTGGGCAGAGACGGTGCCTTACACATTCCGCAACCCGCTTTACCACTGGACACACCTCGAACTGAAGACTGCCTTCGGTATCGACAAACGCCTCAATCCGGAGACTGCACGCGAGATTTACGACGAGTGCAACCGTCAGATTGAGAACGACCCCAAGTTCTGTCCGCGCGGTATGATGGAGCATTACAATGTAGAGATTGTCTGCACTACCGATGACCCTGCCGATAGTTTGGAGTGGCACCAAATGGTGGCTGCCGATTCTGCTTGCAAGACGCGTATGCTCCCTGCATGGCGTCCCGATGCGGCAATGAATATCGATGCGGCGACGTGGAAAGCCTATATCGAAAAACTTGCACAGGTAAGCGGTGTGGAGATTCGCACTTTTGCAGACTTGACCGCCGCGCTCCAAAAACGCCACGATTTCTTCCAATCTATGGGCTGCCGCTTATCCGACCATGGTATCGAAGAGTTCTACGACGAACCATACACCGAATCGGAAGTAAGTGCGATTATGGACAAGGCACTATCCGGTAAGTCGCTATCTACCAACGAGATACGTCAGTATAAACACGCTTTCCTGCATACGCAGGCAGAGATGGACTATGCTGCCGGCTGGACGCAACAATACCATTATGGTGCTATCCGAAACAACAACACCAAGATGTTCAACCTCCTCGGTGCAGACACCGGATTTGACTCTATCGGCGAGTTCACCACCGCCAAAGCGATGGCACATTTCCTTGATGAAATGAATATGGAGGGCAAACTTGCAAAGACCATTCTCTATAACCTCAACCCGTGTGCTAACGAGGTGATTGCCACTATGTTAGGCAATTTCCAGGATGGATCTGTGGCCGGCAAGATTCAGTTCGGTTCGGGTTGGTGGTTCCTCGACCAGAAAGATGGTATGGAGAAACAGATGATGGCACTTTCCAACCTCGGTCTCTTGAGCCGTTTCGTGGGAATGCTCACCGATAGTCGTTCATTCCTTTCCTATCCGCGCCACGAGTATTTCCGTCGCACGCTGTGCAACATCCTTGGCAACGACATCGAGAATGGTCTTATTCCATACACTGACTACGAAAAAGCCCGCGTACAACAGATGGTAGAAGACATCTGCTACAACAACGCAAAACAGTATTTTAATTTCTAAATATAAGGGGAAAGGGCAATGCCTTGTGTGTTGCCCCTTTCCTGCTGCTTTTGTAATGAAACATCTCTTTTGCAGTTGTCTTTTTGTGTTTGCCGTAATACACTATGCAACAGCACAAATGGTTTCGACTTACACGATAGAGGCTACAAAGGGTGGATATGAGGTTACGTGGATATATTCTGACGGGCGGTTTGAGGTGATACACTATGCACCGTTTGACACTGCAGAACTGAAAAACGGGAAGGATAAGAAACGCGGAGAAACGATTGCTTATCACGCAGATAGTACGATTGCATTCCGAAAAAACTATACTAACGGTAAGTTGGACGGTGTAAGCAGTTGGTTTTATAAAACAGGTGAACCTTATACATTGCAGACCTACAACAACGGCAAATTGCAAAAGGTGGAGAACTACTATCGTAACGGACAACTCAAACGGGTGGAACATTACGATGGCGATTGGCAGAAAAGTATAGGCGGACAATGTTTTGATTCACTCGGCGTGGAGATTGATTTTACACCCTATCGTGTAGATCCACAGTTTGTTGGCGGTATGGAGGCACTTCGATTGTACATATTATCCAAGATTTATTGCCCGCCGACCGTTACGGAGAGATGCTCCACTATTGTGTCTTTCAAAATAGACAAGAAAGGATACCTTATGGATGTAAAAGTCCACAAATCAAGCGGGTATGAATACTTGGATAAACAAGCGACCCGCGTGGTATGGAATATGCCGGAATGGATACCGGGTACATTGGACGGAAAAGTGAAATCTATCGGAATGAAACTGCCTATCAATTGGATTCCTGCCACGGAAGAATCAAACAAAAGCAAGAGAAAATAAAGCAACTACAACAAAACAATAACTACTAAACATGTCAAAGATTGTAACTTTGGGCGAGATTATGCTTCGCCTTTCGCCTGCGGGCAACGACCGTTTTATCCAAACAGAGAATTTCCGTATCATCCCCGGTGGCGGTGAGGCAAACGTGGCTGTTTCGTGTGCCAACTATGGGCATGAGGCTGTTTTTGTAAGCAAACTGCCCAAACATGAGATTGGTCAGATTGCAGTGAATGCACTGCGTCGCTATGGAGTGAACACCGATTTCATCGCACGTGGTGGCGACCGTGTAGGTCTGTACTATTGCGAGACCGGTGCTTCGATGCGCCCATCGAAAGTGATATACGACCGTGCGCACTCCGCCATTGCAGAGGCTGACGCAGCTGATTTTGATTTCGACGCAATTATGGAAGGTGCACAGTGGTTCCATTGGAGTGGTATCACGCCGGCTATTTCCGACAAGGCGGCAGAGATTACCCGCCTGGCTTGTGAGGCGGCAAAGCGCCATGGCGTAACGGTTTCGGTGGACTTGAACTTCCGTAAGAAACTGTGGACCAGCGAGAAAGCCATTTCTATCATGCGCCCGCTCATGCAATATGTAGATGTATGTATCGGCAACGAGGAAGACGCCGCACTCTGCTTGGGCTTCAAACCGGACGCAGATGTAGAAAGTGGCGAAACCAACGCAGAGGGCTACAAAGGTATCTTCGAGCAGATGGCAAAAGAGTTCGGCTTCAAGTATGTCGTTTCCACGCTCCGCGAGAGTTATTCGGCTACGTTCAATGGTTGGAAAGCCCTCATCTATGATGGCAAAGAGTTCTATCAATCAAAGCGTTACGAAATCAACCCGATTATCGACCGTGTAGGTGGTGGCGACTCCTTCTCCGGAGGTTTGATTCATGGTCTGCTTACCAAGAAGACCCAAGGCGAGGCACTTGAGTTTGCTGTGGCAGCCAGCGCACTGAAACATACTGTCAATGGCGACTTCAACCTCGTTTCGGTAGAAGAAGTGGAAGCATTGGCTGGTGGAAATGCCAACGGCAGAGTACAGAGATAATACGAACCATACCTCCCCTCAACTTTCCAAATAGAAGGCTGTGGGGAGGTGAATAATATATACGTTAATGGCAAAATTTGATAAGTTGGCCGTTATGGCCAAAATAGGTGAGACGGGTATGGTGCCTGTCTTCTACAACCAAGATTTGGACCTTTGCAAGAATGTCGTAAAGGCTTGTTACGAGGGCGGTGTACGTGCTTTTGAGTTCACCAATCGCGGTGATTTTGCACACGAAATCTTCGGAGAATTGGTAAAATGGGCAGCCAAAGAGTGCCCCGAACTCGCGCTCGGTGTCGGTTCTGTTGTGGACGCTCCCACGGCAGCATTGTATATCCAACTCGGTGCCTGCTTTGTGGTAGGTCCTCTTTTCAACGCAGAGATTGCGCCCGTCTGCAACCGTCGTCTGATTCCTTACTGCCCGGGCTGTGGTTCGGTTTCCGAGATTGGCAAGGCACAGGAATTGGGCTGCGACCTGACCAAACTCTTCCCCGGCGATGTCTATGGACCGAATATGGTTAAGGGCCTCAAAGCACCGATGCCTTGGTCGAAGATTATGGTTACCGGCGGTGTGGCTCCTGGGAAAGAGAACCTTGAAAAGTGGTTCAAAGCCGGCGTCTATTGTGTAGGTATGGGCTCTAAGTTGTTCCCAAAAGAGGTCATCGCTGCAGGCGACTGGGTATACATCACCAATAAATGTAAAGAATGTCTTGATATCATCAAGGCTGTACGATAAATCGGAGAAGCGACCGCTTCATTTCGTCATCGGAATGGGGCGGTTCGTTTGTCCTTAATCCTAACAACACATGTCAACACAAACGAAACTTATGACTAACTGGCGTTGGTGGTTATGTTCGTTGCTCTTTGTGGCAACAACGGTTAACTATCTTGACCGCCAAGTGCTTTCCCTCACCTATGAGGAGTTTATCAAACCGGAATTTCATTGGACAGATGACCATTATGGAACGATCACCAGTCTGTTCTCTATATTCTATGCTATCGCTTGTCTTTTTGCAGGTAAGTTTGTCGATTGGATGGGCACCAAAAAAGGCTACATGATTGCTATCGGCGTATGGTCGGCAGGCGCATGTATGCACGCGGCTTGCGGTTGGGCTACAGCCCATATCGAAGGTCTGGGGAGCGTAGATGCAATGCGCGCAGTGGAAGCGGGCTCCAATGCCGCCCTCGCTGTTGCCACCACCTCGGTCTATCTGTTTTTGCTGTGTCGAGGTATCTTGGCACTTGGTGAGGCGGGTAACTTCCCTGCCGCCATCAAGGTTACAGCGGAGTATTTCCCCAAGAAAGACCGTGCGTTTGCCACAGCATTGTTCAATGCCGGCGCATCGGTAGGTGCTCTCGCTGCCCCCTTGTGTATCCCGCCTTTGGCAAAACATCTCGGTTGGGAAATGGCGTTTATCATCATTGGTGCTCTCGGTTTCATCTGGATGTTCTTCTGGCAGTTTATGTACGATAAGCCGGAGAATAGCAAGCATGTCAATGAGGCGGAATTGCAGTATATCCACCAGGACGATGCCGAAGAAGTGTCTCCCAAGGCGGCGTCCGAAGTGGAGGAGAAGGCGATTCCTATGTACAAATGTTTTGGCTATCGTCAGACTTGGGCGTTCATCGTGGGCAAGTTCTTCACTGATGGGGTATGGTGGTTCTTCCTTTTCTGGGCACCGTCATATTTCCAAAACCAGTTTGGCTACAAGGCTTCGTCGGGTATGGGGCAAGCGCTCATCTTCACCCTCTATGCTATTGTAACTATCCTGTCTATCTTTGGTGGCTACTTGCCTAAGTACTTCGTGGAGAAAAAAGGTATGCAACCATATAGCGGACGTATGTTGGCGATGTTGCTTTTCGCGTTTTTCCCGATGGTGGCTCTTTTTGCACAACCGTTAGGTTCGTTCAGTGCGTGGTGGCCTGCTGTCTTGATTGGTCTGGCGGGTGCCGGACACCAGGCATGGTCGGCAAACTTGTTCTCCACCGTAGGCGATATGTTCCCCAAATCGACCATCGCCACCATCACCGGTATCGGTGCTATGGCGGGTGGTATCGGTTCGATGATTATCCAGAAGAGCGCAGGTCGTCTCTTCACCTATGCGGAGACGGCTGGCGAGGCGTTCCAATTCCTCGGCTTCTCCAGTAAGCCCGCAGGCTATTTCATCATGTTCTGTTTCTGTGGCGTGGCATATCTCATCGCGTGGGGCCTCATGAAAGCCCTTGTGCCGAAGTATAGTCCGATTAAAGACTAATTGCATTACCATATAACTCCAAGAGAGACTATTCGGTCTATATACGAATAGTCTCCCTTTTTGTAGCACGATTTTTGTAGTGATTTGTCAAATGATACAACCTCAAGAAATTCTGCGTCGCCGTGATATGCGCGATGTATTCACTTTTACCATCGACCCTGCCGATGCCAAAGATTTTGATGATGCCCTGTCGTTCCAACGTTTGGAGGACGGGCTTTTGCAGGTAGGTGTGCATATTGCCGATGTTACCCATTATGTTACTCCCGGTTCCGAGATAGACGACGAGGCATATCGCCGTGGTACGAGTGTTTATTTGGTGGACAAGGTCATACCGATGCTTCCCGAGGAACTATGTAATTTTCTATGCTCTCTGCGTCCCGATGAGGAGAAACTCTGTATGTCGGTCATCTTCACGATGACTTCGGAAGGTCAGGTAGTAAAGCATAAACTCTGCCGCACCGTCATTCGTTCCAATGTGCGTCTCAATTACGATCAGGCACAGGAAATCATAGGAAATGCGCAATCGGCAATGTATAATGCGCAATTAGCCGATGCCATCCATACTCTCAACAATGTAGCGAAGCATTTGCGCAATAAGCGTTTTGCAGATGGTTCGCTTTATCTGGAGCAGGACGAAGTGCGTTTTCGCTTAGACGAGAACGGCGAACCCGTAGAGATATATTTCGAGCACCCCAATGAGGCGCACCATCTCATAGAGGAGTTTAT
>USNU01000023.1 GCA_900556095.1 uncultured Bacteroidales bacterium
GCGGTCCTGTTGTGTCCGACACATCAAATACCATTGGCACCATTCGCCGAATAGTCGTCCCCGAATCATTCTACAAGGTGCTGTTGCGCCAAAAAGCAGACGGCTCGTGGACTTCCATCGGTTTCGTAATGCCCAATGCAGCGGGCAATCGTCTCCTCATGACCTATATGCTTCCTGTGGACAGCGTGGAGAATATGGTTGGGGTCGATTTCTTCCCGCTCCTTCCTGATAGTGTTGAAAATGCCGTTGAGTCCGACTATACTATCTCTGACTGGGTCGTCAGCCGCTAAGCCTAATATCCGCAATAGATAAAACGATTATAGAAACACAATCAAAAACCGCTTAATCACATACGAATCACATAGACCTGATAGTTTGTGGCTTCTTGCCACTTTGCACCACATAGGCACGTTTGTGATATTTGTTAAACACAGATAATTGCACGATATTTGCAGGTTCGGGAAAAAAGGAGTATCTTTGTGGCGATTTTAATTTGTATGACTATGACTACAAAAGGTAAAGTAATCAGTTGGATTTCCGCCATTGTGGTGTTGGCTTTGGCTGCGTTCGTCTTTGTGAAGTTCTGTTTTGTCTATAGCGAAGGTACCAACGAAGGCGACATCAACTATTTTCAGAAAGAGGGCTTTGTCTTCAAAACGTACGAGGGCAAGATGATTCAGACGGGCTATAACTCCAAAAACCAGAACGCCACCATCCAGTCCAACGAATTCAAATTTTCTGTTGAGGATGAGGACGTGGCACGCCGCATAGACGAATGTAGCAACCAACAGGTCAAACTCCACTGGAAACGCTATCTCGGTACTTTGCCTTGGCGTGGCAATAGCCAGTTTATAGTCGATAGCGTGATGTCCGCTTCCCCTCGTTCCTCCAAAGTGGTACTCCCTCAATAATTTTTGTAGTTTTAGGAGTTAGAGAAAAATGAATTGCCGGATTAGGTAGGGTAGTTCGCTTTCTCCATAATTCATAATTAGTAACTATGCTTACATCTCCGCAAGATAATCTTGTTAAAATTTTCGAGTCCTCCTTTCGCGAGAACTGGGTGTCGCAAGCCGTAACCGACTATGGTATGGCGCACACACTGACTTATGGTGAATTAGCTACGCTTATCGCACAAATGCACGTACTTTTCGAGCAGTGTGGTATCCGGAAAGACGATAAGATTGCCGTAATGGGCAAAAATAATAGCAACTGGGTGGCAACCTACCTTGCTACGGTTACATACGGTGCCATCATTGTGCCTATTCTCCAGGATTTCAAGGCCAACGATGCCATTCATATAATCAACCATTCGGGGGCAAAACTGCTGTTCATATCCGATGCCAACTGGGAAGGTATCGAACACGACCAAATACCTGCCGTAATGGCGGTGTTCTCATTGGGCAATTGGCATCCTATTGCTATGCGGGAGGAATTGGTTGCCAACCTGACCCCCGAGGCTATCCTCGGAATCTTCAACAGCCGCTATCCCGACGGTTATAAGCCTGCCGATGTCCATTACGACGAGCGGCCAAACAACGAAGTGGCTAGTATCAACTATACATCAGGTACTACGGGCTTCTCCAAAGGGGTGGTTACGCCTTGCAATGCGTTGGCGGGAAATATCCGCTTTGCTCTTGATTCGCGTCTCACCTTTCGCGGCGCACGTCATGTAACTTTTCTCCCGTTGGCACACGCTTACGGCTGCGCATTTGATTTTCTCTCCTGTCTCGCTGCTGGCGGACATACCTACCTCATCGGCCGTACACCCTCGGCGAAAATCCTGCTCAAGGCCTTCGCGGAGGTGAAACCGGATATTATCCTTTCCGTCCCGCTGATCTTGGAGAAGATATACAAGAAAATGATTGCACCCCAAATCAGCAAAGCACCTGTCAGTTGGGTACTCAAAGTGCCATATCTTGACGAGATTGTATTGGGCAAGATACGCGAACATCTGATCAACGCTTTCGGGGGGAGGTTCTCGCAGATCATCATCGGTGGGGCACCGCTTAATGCCGAGGTGGAGGCTTTCCTCCATCGTATTAAATTCCCCCTTACGGTAGGATATGGCATGACCGAGACTGCGCCGCTAATCAGTTTTACCAAGTGGGAACAATTCCGCCCCGGCTCCTGCGGACAGGTGTTGGAAGGGTTGATGGAAGCTAAGATAGACAAACCGGATGCCGATGGTATCGGCGAGATAATGGTGCGCGGAGAGAATGTGATGTACGGCTACTACAAAAATGATGAGGCAACCCGCCTTGCTATTACCGAAGACGGCTGGTTGCATACTGGCGACCTCGGTATGATTGACTCGGATAATTTTATCTATATCAAAGGGCGCAGCAAGACTATGCTTCTCGGCCCATCCGGGCAGAATATCTACCCGGAGGAGATTGAGGCGAAACTGAATAATATGCCCTACGTGATGGAGTCTTTGGTGTTGCAGCGCGGTACACAGTTGGTGGCTTTGGTGTGCCCCGATTTTGAGGCAGTGGATGCAGAGCATCTGACTGAGGAACAACTTGCCGAAGCAATGGAGCAGAACCGCAAAGAGGTCAACAAATTGTTGGCTTCTTATGAGCAGATTGTCAAAATCAAACTCTATGCGCACGAGTTTGAGAAAACCCCTAAAAAATCCATCAAACGTTTTCTCTATACTTCTATGGCAGAGGATTGATTCTATGTTGAGAGTTTAGGGGGGCGGAAAGTTATCAGAAGAAACTCTAAACTATCCACTTCTCAACTGCTCTCAACACTCAACTCTCAACACTCAACTCAAATAGATGAATCTCTGTATTGATCAAGGCAATTCGCGCACCAAGGTGGCTCTGATGACCGACGAAGGGCATATCGTGAAGAATTTTATATACAAGTCTTTCCGTTCGTCCGACGTGGAGCGACTTTTCGCTCTCTATCCTATTACGGATAGTATCATCTCGTCGGTTATTAATATCGAACCCGCTATTGTCAATGCCTTGCATCGGCTCTCAAAGCATTTTATCCTTTTTGACCACAATACTCCTGTTCCTATCGTCAATGCCTATGATACACCCGAAACCCTCGGACAAGATCGTCTTGCTGCTGCCGTGGGGGCGGTAGCGCTCTGTCCTGACGAGAACTTGTTGATTATTGATGCAGGCTCGGCTGTCACCTACGATTTCGTCTCTGCACAAGGTCGTTACGAGGGCGGAAATATTGCCCCGGGAATTAAGATGCGTTTTGTGATGCTCCATCGGATGACTAAAAAACTGCCGCAGGTTGACTTGGACGAAAACGAACTGATACCGCTTTTTGGTACAAATACGCACGATGCCATTGCTGCAGGTGTGGTGCGTGGCGTGGTGTATGAGGTCAAGGGGTATATGCGTACATTGGGGGAACGAACGGAGCATTTTCAAACCTTCCTTACGGGGGGGAATGCCCCATACATACTCAACAATCTCCGGTCGCCAAATGCAGTGGAATACCCCGTCCGGTATAATAAACATCTTGTCCTCATCGGACTGAATACCATCCTTTGCTACAACAAGCAAAAAGGATAATCACTTGCCTGTTTGTGGGGTAGTATGCGTTTTTTTCTTCCTAATTGTCTCATTATTTGTGTATTTCAAAAAAAAGTTGTACCTTTGCACGCTTTTTCGGTGCAATCTCTCCCTATAATGCGTGCGCGTTTATTATATAGAGTGCAACGGAAAGCGGTAATAATTCATTAACAATCAAAACATTAACAGATTATGTTAAATCATTACGAAGCCGCTTTCGTCTTGACTCCCGTTTTGTCTGAACCACAGATGAAGGAAGCGGTAGACAAATTCGAGAACCTTCTCCAGCAGAACGGTGGTACCGTGCTGAACCGTGAGGAGTGGGGTTTGCGCCAACTCGCTTACCCTATCCAAGGTAAAACAACGGGATTCTATGCTGTATTGCAATTTGATGTAGAACCCGCTGTTATCGCTACTCTCGAGACTGAATTCCGTCGTGACGAGCGTATCATCCGCTTCCTCACTACGCGTCTTGACAAGTACGCATTCGAGTATGCTGAGAAGCGTCGTGGTAATCTTAAAAAAGAAGAGGAGGCTTAATTATGGCACAGAATGATGAAATTCGCTATCTGACCCCGCAAACCAAAGATCAGAAGAAGAAAAAGTATTGCCGTTTCAAAAAGAGCGGTATCAAGTACATCGACTACAAAGACCCTGAGTTCTTGAAGAAATTCCTCAACGAGCAAGGAAAAATCCTCCCGCGTCGTATTACCGGAACAAGCCTCAAGTATCAGCGCAAAGTTGCTCAAGCCGTTAAGAAAGCACGCCACTTGGCTCTGCTGCCTTACGTAACCGATATGATGAAGTAATTGTCTAACCCTTTAACAAACGAAACATCATGGAAGTAATTTTGATTCAAGACCTTGCTAACTTAGGTTTCAAAAACGATATAGTACGCGTACGCGACGGCTATGGCCGCAACTATCTGTTGCCTAACAAAATCGCCGTTATCGCTAACGAGAGCAACCGCAAACAATTGGCGGAGAACCTCAAACAACAGGCGCACAAACAGGCAAAACTTCTTGCTGACGCACAAGCATTGGCAGAGCAACTTGCTGGTATGACTATTGATATGGCTGTTAAGGCAAACGAGGATGGCAAAATCTTCGGTACGGTTACCACCGCACAAATCTCTGCTGCTTTGGCTGCTAAAGATATCAATATCGACAAAAAAATCATTACTATCGCTGAGCCTATCAAGGTAACCGGTGAGTATGTTGCTGTGGCTCGTCTCCATCGAGAGGTTAAAGCCGATATCAAACTCAATGTTGTTGCTGAGTAATCAGAACGGCACTTTGTAAAACTGTTAAAAACGTAAGACAATGAAACAAGGAATTCATCCCGAGAACTACCGCGTGGTAGTCTTCAAAGATATGTCTGATGGTACTCAGTTCTTCAGCCGCTCTACTGCTGCTACGAAGGACAGCATCGAAATCGATGGCGTTCAGTACCCGCTGATTAAGTTGGAAATTTCCAATACCAGCCACCCGTTCTATACCGGTAAATCGAAACTCGTCGATACCGCTGGACGTGTGGATAAGTTTATGTCTCGCTACGGCGACCGCAAACGTAAGTAATTTTTGCGTTATGTCTAAGGGCGGGCTTCGGCTCGCCCTTATTGTTCTCAGTCTGCTGCCTATTGTTTCCCTAACCCCTCATTATCTGCTATGCAAAAACAATTATTTTGCGAACTGTTCCGCAAGACGCTTTTCTCCTGTGCGCTGTTTCTGCTTCTGTTTGCAGTGCTGTACCTCATCGAGTGGTTCCTGCCGTCTCTTAAAGGGCAACTCCTGCAATGGGATAATGCAGCCTTCGTTGTGGGGATTCCTGCCAGTGTGGTGGGAGTGGCGTATGTACTGACTATCAAAAACCCGCAAAACTACACCGGCTTCTATGGCGGTATCCTGATGGCATTGTTGCTCTCATGCCAATTTTTCTTGCAAGGAAATTTCGACCTCGTCTTTCTGCAACTGTGTGTCTTTATCCCTTTTATGGCAAAATCCATCGTCGAATGGAAGCGCGCACTCAGAGCACAGGATAGTCAACCGGTTGATAATAAGCCTTTTGTGCCGCAGTACCTGCACGGGCGGGCATTGCTCTGGACGCTCGTTGTCGCCTTGCTGATAGTCGTGGCGGATTATGTGCTTGCCACACTGTTTATTCAGCACGATGCATGGGACGCCAATGTGTTGCTCAAACTTTGCAGCGGAATGATGATCGCCTCGTCCACATTGGCGAACTTCTGGCTTATCTACCAAAAGATTGACGCATGGATCTGGTGGGTAGTCTATAGCGCAAGCGGCATGGTGCTGTATGTGCTGATCAGCAATATGTTCTCGCTTCTGCTCTTTACCATATTCCTTATCGTCAACGGTTCGGCTATGATTGCGTGGATGCGTATGCACCGCGCCGGCAAATAAGAATATCACAACAAATTTCATTTATTTCCTTTATTTTCTCTCGCGCCAATGAGGCTCCGCAAAATTTATTTTGTGGAGAGAGGAGAAATGACGGCGACCAAAACTCGTATAACGAGTTTCTATGTCGCAAGTCCATTTCGACGAGGGCGCGTAGGACACATTAAACTATGTACAAACTCAAAAAAGATACGGTCTTCCATGTAGAGCAGGACCAACAATTGTTGGATTTTCTGCTCGCAAAGATGGGGGGAATGACCAAAACCAGTATCAAGCAATTGCTTGGACAACGCCGTGTGTCAGTCAATGGCTCTATCCAAACGCGACACGATACACCGCTTCATAAGGGCGACAAAGTCGTGATGGTCAGCGGACGTGGAAATATCGAACTCACCCACCCGAAATTGAGTATCGTCTATGAGGACGATTCGCTCATCGTGGTGGAGAAAAAGCAGGGGCTGCTCACGGTGCCTACCTATCCGGGGTCTGCCGAAACAACCGCGTTCTCCATTCTGAAAAACTATGTTCACCGCCGTAGTCAGCATGCGGGAGTTTATGTCGTTCATCGGCTCGACCGGGAGACAAGCGGACTTTTGGTGTTCGCCAAATCGCCTGAATTGCAGCAGTATATGCGTACATACTGGAGACAACTTGTAACCAAACGTACCTACGTGGCGGTGGCGGAGGGGCTCTTTGACAAGACTCAAGACAAGATTACCACATGGCTCACTGAGGATAAACGCAATGCGGTGGTGTATTCTTCGCCGGTGGACGATGGCGGACAGATAGCCGTTACCAACTACAAAGTAGTAAAAACCATTTCGCCCGACAGCGAAGATACCGCCCAATTGCCCCTCTCCCTCTTGGAACTCAATCTCGAGACTGGGCGCACCAACCAGATACGTGTACATCTGGCGTCGATAGGCCACCCTGTCTTGGGCGATCGCAAGTACGGACATGGTAATGAATTCTCCCCCGCAGACCGTCTTTGTCTCCATGCGCGTATCTTGGAGTTTATCCATCCCGTGACTGAAAAAACTGTCCATTTCGAAACCCCCGTCCCACGAGATTTTACCCGTTTGTTTGCCAAATAAGATACATTCCCGACAAAAAACACACGCTTTGCAGAAGATAGCAAAAGCGTGTGTGTTTCTTTTTACCGGATACTTATCGTATATCTATATATTTATGTGTTTGTAGGGAAAGGTGCCAATGGGGATGGCGGAGAATGTAGTCTATGACATCTGCAGTGTTTTGGCAGGAACAGGGTTGTAGATAAAGATGTGTGGAGGGAATGTGCTCTGCCCATTGCTCCACATCCTGATGTTGATAAACGATTTTTAGTTCGTCTGCAAACGCAATGACCACACGACTCCCTTCTTTGGGCGAGCAGGTTATCCAATCTATACCCGACGCAATAGGGTGCGTACCGTTGGTTTCCATACATATACGTTTGCCCGTGGAGTGCAGAGTGCTGAGGAGAAGTTCATCGGCTTGCAGCGAAGGCTCCCCACCCGTAAGGATAATCAGTACGTGCGAATCGGCAGACAGGTGTTGCACGGCTGATGCTATCTCCTCTGCTGTCATCTCGCTGTACGTGCTGAAATCGGTATCGCAGAACGGACAACGCAAGTTGCAACCGCTAAAGCGCACAAACACAGCTGGATAGCCTGTGTGGTACCCCTCCCCTTGCAGACTATAGAATATTTCGTTTACCCGATACGTCTTACTCATCCTTTTCGTAAATGGCACAGTTGTTCTCCGACTCGTGCACGCTCACTTTGTAGCAATTCTCCACGTGGTCGCAAATCCAGCGCGCGATATTCTCCGCCGACGGATTCACATCAAGCACTTCGTTGATGTATTTATGGTCGAAAGTGTCCTTTACCACGCGGTTGATGTGCGTGAAATCGGTTACCATACCGTCTTCATTCAGTTCGCGCGCTTTGCAATAGACTATTATTATCCAGTTATGACCGTGCAGGGCCTCGCATTTGCTCTCGTAACTGAGGTGGAGATTATGTGCAGCGGAAATCTCCAAACGCTTTTCTACATAATACATAAAATAACCTAACCTCCCTAACCCCTCCAAAGGAGGGGTTATCAGAGTTCTTCTAAATAAAGGTTCTATATAACATTAACATCCGTCGAACCCCTCCTTTGGAGGGGGTGGGGAGGTCATTCATATTCCGTGGTATCCTCTATGCCTGCCTCTTTGAGGGCTTCCTTACGCTCGGTGCAGGTACCGCATTTGCCGCAATGTTTCTCGCCCCCCTTGTAGCAACTCCATGTCTCCGCATAGTCTATCCCAAGGGCTTTGCCGCGGCGTGCAATGTCGGCTTTGGTGATACCCGTGTAGGGTGTGAATAGTTCTATTCCCTCATACGTCCCCGCTTTAATCGCCTGATTCATAGCGTCAACAAACGTCTGTCGGCAGTCGGGATAGATAGCATGGTCGCCCGAGTGGTTTGCCATCATAAGGCGTTTCAAACCGCGGCTCTCCGCCATACCTGCTGCAATAGCCAGCATAATCCCGTTGCGGAATGGTACAACCGTTGAACGCATATTCTCGTCGTCATAGTTGCCTTCTGGAATAGCGTCCGCTCCCTCCAAAAGCGAACTGTGGAAATAGTCGTGGATAAACTCTAACGGTATGATTATGTGAGGAATATCCAAACGATCGCAGTGCAAACGCGCAAAATACAATTCTTTCTCGTTATGATTGCTCCCGTAGTTGAAACTCAGAGCCAAGGCTATCTCGTCCTTATACTCATAGAGCATCGTGGTTGAGTCCATTCCGCCCGACAAAATGATAATACTATCCTTCATTTTTGATGAATGATTGATTGGGAAATAATTACTTTTTATTGAAGTACTTCCGCGAAGCGCGCGGAAAGACGTTGCTGCTTGAGGGCTTGGTGTGCCTCGTCGGCGTAGTTGGCAAATGGATATATGCTGATCCCACCTCGAGGAGTAAAGATACCCGTTACCTCGATATATTTCGGATCCATTAGTTTGACCAAATCGTTTAGGATGATATTCACACAATCCTCGTGAAAATCGCCGTGGTTCCTAAACGAGAACAAATAGAGTTTCAGCGACTTGCTCTCCACCATACGTTCACGCGGAATGTACGAGATGACAATCGTGGCAAAATCGGGCTGCCCTGTCTTCGGACAAAGTGATGTAAATTCGGGGCAGTTAAACGTAACGAGGCACTCGTTCTCGGGGTGCTTGTTGACAAATGTCTCCAGCATTTCCGGAGCATAGTCCGTAGGATACTTCGTCCGGTTCTCCCCCAACAGGCTCACCCCTGCTAATTCTTTTTCTGTACGCATTGTTTTCAGTGTTTAAAGTAAGCGGCGAGGGAAAAACAATAGCCCCGCCTTTGCGCTGCAAAGTTACTGCTTTTTGGCGATATATGCAAATACCATCTCCTACCGTGAATGGAATCTACGGACATTTATAGTAAAATGGCACGCATTTTGCGTGCCGTTTATCAGGTGGTCTTTGGTGTAGTGTCATCGCGAGTCGGGGTCGCTTTGCCGGACGACTCTATCTCGTCCACAATCGACGGCGAATCCAATAGCGAGTTGCCGCTGTGTTTTTCCATAAAAGCATTGTGGCGGAATAGAACATAGAGAGCCACTATCAGCCCCCCGATAAAATCAAGCGTCAGATCCGTCATCGTATCCCGTAGCGCCTCATGACCCACTAGGGGAATGTCTTGGTCGGTATAGATCGAACCGGAGGTAGTCTCCATAAACTGCTGAGTATTAGTGCCGAAGAGATCATCGTAGGTGTATTCGCATATCTCCCAAATAGCACCGCATGCAAGCGAAAACATTAGCAGGAAGAGGGCAAGGAAATACTTGTTGCTGAATACCACTTGGTCGGAATCGGATAGCAGGATATGCACTATCCAAAGCCCGATAAAGGAGAGAACTGCCCCCGAGAACAGGTGCAAAAGAGAGTCCCACCACGGATAGCGACCATAGAAGTTCAACCCATCGCCCAACACCATGGCTGTGAACGCAAAAGCCGCTATCACCACCGTCAGCACCAATGGTACATTCAGCAGAAAACGCTTGCGCAAAATGATTGGCACTGTCAGAATAAGCAACATCGCCACATACTGCGAGCCGCAGAACATCACTGCTTTTAGCGTCACATCGGGCTGAAAAAGCAGATAAACCACGTTGGCTATGCCCAACACCACTGTCAGGACAAAAAGCACGATATAAAACCGTTTCAAACGTTGATGAGAAGATAACATATATGGAGCATTTTTATATCTCTTGCCTGCAAAAACTATACCGTAGTATATATAAGTAAAACCATAACATTTTGATATATGAAGATTCTACTTGTCATCGACCAGTTCGATGCCGCCAACAATGGCACCACTATCTCCGCTAAACGCTTTGCTACACACCTCCGGGAGCATGGTAATGAAGTTCGCGTCGTTTCCACGGGAGCACCCTCCGAGGATAAGTATGTGGTGGCGGAATGGAAGTCCCCCATCGGCGAAAAACTCATCAAAAGCCAGGGAATGGCTTTCGGAAAACCGGAAATAGATGTTTTGGAAAATGCCATCTCGTGGGCGGAGGTGGTGCATTTTATGATGCCCTTCACCCTTTCAATCGAGGGACTCAAAGTCTGCCAGAAACTGGGTGTTCCGCATACCGCCGCTTTCCATGTACAGCCCGAGAACATCACTTCGAGTATCGGACTCAAGGATGCCACGTTAGTCAATAAGGCACTCTATCACACATTCCGCGATGTCTTTTACAACTACTTCAAGCATATCCACTGCCCCAGTCATTTCATCGCTAATCAACTGAAAATCAATGGATATACCGCCAAACTGCATGTCATAAGCAATGGCGTTGAACCCGATTTCAAATACCGCCGCGATGCAGAAAAATCCCCTGCGCTCGCAGGCAAAATCGTGATTATGATGATCGGCCGCCTCTCCGTCGAGAAACGTCAGGATGTCATCATCGACGCCGTCAAGAAGAGCAAGTATGCCGACAGAATTCAACTGATTTTTGCCGGACAAGGACCACTCCTTGCCGATTTGGAAAAACAGGGTGCTGACCTGAAGAACCCACCAATCTTCCGCTTTTTCACCAAGCAGGAACTGATGGACATCATCGAATTGT